>NZ_JADYWR010000006.1:0-217427 GCF_015864705.1 Pseudoalteromonas sp. NGC95 | reverse complement strand
TAATATTACCGGAGAAAAGAAAGCGAAAAGCTTATCCGCGAACGGTGCTCGCAAAGACACAAAAATATCCAGTTAGGTATAAACGAAAAAACACCACTCGTTCTTAAACGAGTGGTGTTAAGCCTAGGCTGCCTTTTTTGTGCTTATAAATCGCGGCTATTTAAATTTAACCGTTTTTGTACTGCGTGTATAACTTCTGCTTTCGGGCTTAGTCCATTCACCCTTTTTAAGATAAGAGGTCGATACAATAAACTTATCGTCTTTTAAATCACTAGTAGATTTAACCTTAGTCACTCCCTCTTTACTGCCTGTTACTTCCTCATAGGCTACAAATTGAGTAGGGCTTAATACCGTTATTGTGCCTTTAGTGTAAAATCCTGCCGTAGTGAAATAATAAAATACGAGTGACTTCCTTTTGCTATCATAAAAAATCATCGACTCACCGCCATACTCACCCTCGTTAATCGAGTGCATGGTACGAATAGCTTTACCGTTTAAAGCGCGTTCCCAACGGCCAACATCTTGTATTTTTTTAGCGCCTTCTGGTACTTTAAAGTCTGCTTGCCACGTTCCTAAGTAAGGTTTAAACACTTCTAGCTCTTTATCAAGGTTACTGGCATTTTCATTAGCAAAGCTACTAAATGTGCATAAACATAATGCGAAGAATAGCGATTTAAAATATGTCATAATTTGGCTCTCGTTGTTAGGCTCTTATAAGCCCAGTATAGGTGATAATTAATTGATAAAGAAAATATTAATCACATTCTCATTGCTTTATTTAGCTGCCATTTGGTTAGCTTACCCGCTGCAATACTTACCTGTTTATATACCAATATATGTACCTGGTTATATAAGTGTATTAAGTGCTATAACTTTTTTAATGTACGCGTGGGATAAGCGACAAGCTAAGCGTTCTTCACATACAAAAGTAAACCGCACGCCAGAGCGTACACTGCAGCTACTTGCATTATTTGGAGGATGGCCGGGGGCATTACTTGCTCAACAATTACTTCGTCATAAATCGCAAAAGCGACGTTTTATTATTGTGTTGTGGTTATGTATTTTAATTAATGTAGGATGCAGTATTGTCGCTATTTATTTTCCGGATTTATTGTTAGGTTAAAGTATAAATAGGAAAAGGACTTTTTATGACCAATACAAGATCGGCTGGCGTGACTTTAACGCTTATTTTATTTTTATTAATACCAATGCAAGGATGTGCAGACATGTTTGGGTTCCTTAATAAACAAGACGTTACGTTGTCGTTGCCAGTAAAAGGCAGACTATTAAATAATGGTGAACCCCAACAGGGCGTTAAAGTAACAAGAGAGCTGATTTACGGTGATACTTATATTGATGAAGCCATAAGTGATAACAATGGTTACTTTTATTTCGATAATAAAACAATACGCAGTTCAAAACCTTCAAGCATGTTTTTTAATAGCTCTTTGCTACAGAGTATTTATATTGAAAACAAAAAAGATGAAGATTCAATCTTGTGGTATACCACAATACAGTTCACCGAAGAGCAAGCACTGCTGTCTGATATATTAAATAACTTTGAATGCGAACTTAGTGAAGAGGCTAGAACGTACGATATACCGATAAAAAATACGGGTCAATTTTATACAGTTTATACGCGTTGTAATACCAATTTGCTTAATTAAGTGGTCTATTTTGAGGGCGGAAAAACGTGTTGATAGCTAGGCGAAAAAATTCGCTATTTAGTTGTTCTAAATGAGAATTTTTTAACGCAGGTAGCGACACGTTTAGCCCCGCAAAATGATTAAGTATTATTGCGGATTGGTATAAGTTATAGAAATTAGTGAGGAGTTTGATAAAGCCACTAATGTTCATCTATTAGTGGCTTTAATATGACGATTAACGTTTTAACTGTGCTTCTTTTTGGTTTAGTAAACGAATTATAGGGTTTTGCTCTAATATTTTACTTTTCAAAATATAACCAATAATTAGTCCAGCTATAAAGCCCCCAATATGCGCACCATAATCAATGCCATCAGGGCCTGTTACTGCACCAAAAATGTTAAATCCTAACCAAATAGCAAAAAACCATACCGCAGAAAGTTTTTTCTGATAAATTACAAACATAAAAGTAAGGCTTGCGTGTCTAAACCATATTAAGTACATGCCAAATAAACCGGCTATGGCGCCACTTGCACCCACGCCTGGTATATTCGACATTGGGCTTACAATGTAGCTTGCAAACGAAGCGAGTAGTCCACAGGCTAAATACCATAACAAAAAGCGTTTATGGCCTAAAACATCTTCTAGGTTATCACCAACTATATATAAAAAGTACATATTGCCGACTAAATGCATTATAGAGCCATGTAAAAATACGCAAGTTAATACAGTCCATAGCTCATTACCTTTGCTTAAATCTGCAGGTGTCATAGCAAAGTTATCAATAACATAGCTAAATGAGCTTGGATTTAAAAAATAAAGTGCAAAAATCAATGTATTTAAAACAATAAGGCCGCGAGTTACCCAAGGGGTTTTTTGTGGTTTAATATTATATTCAACAGGCATTTGCGTTAAAAATTGGAACAGGTAGGTTTTCCAGCTTACTTTTTGATTTAGCTCGCCTAAACTCGCTTTTATTTCAGGGCTTTTTTCTACACTTTCAAGCTCATCTTTATCAATCCATGTGCCATCGCAGTGTCTACAAACATCAATTTCGGTATGAAAAGCTTCAAGTAAATGAAAACGTTCTAAACTTTTTTTACAATCAGGACAGTCAAGCTCAGAAATTCCTAATGGTTCACCAAAGTGAGTTTCAAATTTATCTCCTTCAGGACCGTCATTTATCTCTGAAATCATTCTGTTTACTTCATTTTTTTCGAACCATAAACCGCCACACTCACGGCAAACATCTATTTCTTCACCTTGATAATTGGTTGCTTCTAATGGATGGTCTTTACAATGAGGGCAGTTCTTAGTTGGCATTTTCAAGTTCCTTTAACGAACCAACAGAAATGTCATTCTGCTGTAATTCCATTTTTAATTGTTTAGCGCTATTTTTTAATGCTGGTAGTGTTTGAGTTTTAATTAAGTCTGTTATTTTTGTTAATTCGATAGAGGCTTGCTTAGCAGACATTTTGCGATTTATTGCGGCATTAATGATAAAGTCGGCTCGAGAATAAAACCGACGTATTCTAGTTAAAAACTCACTCGGTGTTTCAAGCGTAGTAGGAGAAAATTGCATGGTTTTCCATATGTACTGCTCAAGTGTTGGTTTAAAAAACTCCATCTCTGATGTTGGAGGGCTCTTCGCTAAGCGTTCTGCATACTCAGCTACCGTGTTTGCATTATCATTAACTTCGTCATAAAGTGATGTACGTAAATAGTAGTTATCTTCCATTTTACTAAATGAATCAAACTTAAGCGCTTGTTCTAAACCGCTTTGAGCCGCCAGAAAAACACCAAATACAGTAGAAATAACCATAAAAAATTGATTTAACCAAAAACCAGTACTTTTTAGTTCTTTATGATCGACCGTTTTAAGGACTTGAGTGAATTTTTGAGTAACTATAGGTGGCTTTGTATTGTTTTCTGGGGTGTGATTAGTTGGTTCCAATAGCTTATTCCTTAAATTTTTGCTTCCTTTTTAGGCACGCAAGAATACTTAAAAATTAACCAGTTAGCAATGCTCCTACCCACATTGAATATACTTTTTACATATATACCTATATTAAAGAAACAATTCGAGTATAGCCTTTCCCTTAAATTTTAAATTGTTTTTTAAATCATCTAGCGATCCAACTAAACAAAAAACTTCATGGCTCTATATTAATGAATAGAGAGTTTTTGTAGTACCTGAGGCTATTTTGTTAGCAAAGTAACGTATTACCAATAAACGGACTAAAAAAACCTTCTTTAATAACTCAATAATGAGGCGTAGTTAGCCTTTATATTTAAGGCGTTGTTGGCCCAACGCCTAAGAGGGGTACTTATTTTTGTTATACAAAAGTGGAGAACTTTTTACACAGGCAAAGACTATGTATTTAAAAGCACAGCGCCGCTTTTATTTTCGCCTAAATGATCATCTTTATTGTAAATTGGGCAACTTTTAAGTGATAAGCAACCACATCCTATACAACCGTCTACTTTGTCGCGCAGGCGTTGCATATGCGCAATTTGCTCATCAAGTTGCGCTTGCCAATGTTTTGAAAGTGCTGACCAGTCTTGTTTTGTTGGTGTGCGGTTGTCGGGTAGGGTAGCTAAGGTGTTTTTAATCTCATCGAGCGTAATTCCCATCGCTTGAGCTGCTTTTATTACAGCTACACGGCGTAATACATCAGGTTTATAGCGTCGCTGATTACCATTATTTCGCCAGCTCTTAATTAAAAACTTAGTTTCGTAAAAGTGAAGAGTAGATACTTTTACACCACTTCTTTTTGCTACATAGCCAACGGTTAGGTTAGCTTCGGTTAATTTTTGTTGTCCTACTGGCATTATTTTAATCCTTTAGTTGACCTCAATATAACTTGAGGTTTTAAGCTTCTACCACATTAAAAAAGGAGCTAACTAAATGCAACAAAAACTTGAGCGTAATACTGTTATTATTTATTCAAGCGCACGAAAAAACGGCAATACCACAGCCCATGTTAATAGCTTTGCCGAGCAAAATGATGTGCGCGTAATTTGTCTGGATGATTATAAAATCGCGCCGTATTGTTATGACAAAAACTATAAAAATGATGACTTTTACGCGCTATTTGAAGTGGTTTTAAAGTACGACCATTGGGTGTTCGCGTCTCCTGTTTATTGGTATAACACTACGGTACAAATGAAGTCTTTTATAGATAGGATCACAGATTACATGGATGACGAAACCTTGAAGCCGAAGTTACGGGCTTTACGTAATAAAGATTTTTCGTTGTTATCAAACGCATCATCGCTTGAAGCGCCTGATATTTTTGTAGAAATGTTTAAACGAACATTTAGCTATTTAGGTATGCAGTTTATTAACCATCATCATAAAAACACTCAATCGGCAGCATGATAAGCTGCCCTTTTTTCTTTGCTTCTGTTAGTTTTATAAATAGGTTAACTTATTTAAAACACAGGATTGTTTATGAAATACCTATTATTGCTTTTACTTATAAGCCCATTTTCGCAAGCGGGTGAAAACCTTATTAAAGACTTTGGTTACTTTTATAGTGTCCCGGAGCATGTTCAGATAAATGACTCTACGGTATTTAAAATAGCCTTTGATGTTGGTGATGGCGCTAAAAAAGGTGAGCAGAACAATTCAATGAACTCACTTGCACGTTTTATTAATATGCATGTAGCACACGGTGTAAAGCCAGATAACATTCAATTAGCGTTAGTGGTACATGGCAGTGCTAGCGTTGATGTATTGGCTAATAGTGAATATAAAGAACGTTTTAAAGCAGATAACAAAAATCAAAGTTTAATAAAGCAATTGTTGGCCAATAACACCGTGGTTTATGTATGTGGGCAATCGGCTACGCATTATAAAGTAGCACCAGAACAACTAATTGAAGGTGTGCAAATGTCACTTTCGGCGATGACAGCACATGCCCAGCTGCAACAGCAGGGTTATACACTCAATCCATTTTAATAATTAACATGACAAAAAATATTCTCTGCTTTGGTGATTCTAATACGTGGGCTTTAAACCCTGTAACGGGAAAACGCTTTGATGAAAATACCCGTTGGACATCGTTATTAAATAAAAACTTAGGGTGTGGCTTTAACGTAATAGAGGCAGGGCAGCCTAACCGCACGTTAGTGCATAATCCACCGTTTGATGGCGTGCTTAATGGTGTTAGTTATCTAAAGCCTTATTTGGATAAGCATGAGTTCGCCTTTATTATTATTGCCCTTGGTACAAACGATCTTAAAAAACGTTTTAATTTAACACCTAGTTTAATAGCAGGTGGCTTAAATGATTTAATTAACTCAATACATATTTATTATCAGCAAGGTAGTACTTTAAAATCTCCTAAAATTATTATTGCTAGCCCACCTAAAATAAGAATCACCGAGCAGTATTCGCGTATTTACGAAGGTGCAGATACAAAAGCAACAGAGCTCTCTAGTGCATTTAAAAGCGTTGCGGCTAATAATAAATGTACTTTTATTGATTTTAATACATTTATTAATGTAACAGCCGGTGATGGGCTTCACTTTGAAAGTAATCAGCATTTAACGCTAAGTGCTAAAATCACTCAATTGGTTCAAAATTCATTCAATAATTCTTGAATCTATCTGTTTGAATTTAATGCGACTTATGCAATCATCTAATAAAGTAGTGATATAAATTAACAACTTCGAGATGCTATGAAAAAGTACCAACAAAAATCTATTATAGCCATTTTAACCGGAGGGTTAGTTTTTGTAACTGGCTGTTTTATCTTGCTCAATTTTGCAGCGCAGCAGTTAACAGCACAAACAAAGTATGATGCTGAATATATTCTCGGTCATGTAGAAGGTGCAATTGCAGAGAGGCGTCGAATTCTTACCCCATTAAATAAGCTTGCGTTTAAACAGTGTGATAATACAACTCTTCTTGAGATGCGCCGCGCTTTATTTGACGCAAAATATGTAATTGATATAGGCTTTTTTAAAGATAACCAGCTAGTTTGTACTACTGGTGCAGGCTTATTAAGTAAACCAATTAACGACAAACAGCCTGACTTTATTCGAGATGGTGAGAAGGTCAGGGTTCGTTTTGAGCCAGAGCTTTATCTATTATTATTTAGTGAGCGCCCTATGGAGGTAATTATAGTCAGACAAGGGGATTATAATTTAATTATGCAGAGCACGCCCTTTACCAACATCGGAATTACTGCGCCAGATTGGGAAGTTATTTATAAAACACCAAATGCTTTGCATCATTTAGCAGGTAAAGAGGGGTTGTACCAGCAGGTAAAAAACAGCGTTTTCTTTCCTTACGAAACTAACTCAGTTTGCAGTTCTACAAGTAGTCAATATTGTGTAGTAGTGCACTTGCCTTGGAGTCTGTTTTTTTCTAATAATCACTTATTATTAATAATTTCGTTAATTTTAACCTGTTTAGCGGGCATATCGAGTGCGTTAATAGTTGATGCGAGGATTGCTGCACGCCGCTCTACCAATCAACGTATTCGTAAAGGGCTCAAAAAGGGATCATTTTATTGGACTTACCAGCCCATTATTTGTTTGCAAAGTGGCAAGCTGATTGGTTGCGAGGTACTTGCACGTTTTGAAGATAAGTACGGTGCTTTATTTCCAGATGAGTTTATTCCGGTTATTAGAAAAAATAATTTAACTTGGACTTTTACTGAGGCAATGATTGCTACCACAATAAAAGAGTTAACCTCTATAGAGTTATTGCCAGAAGGCTTTAAAGTGTCGCTTAATATATTTCCGTGTGATGTAGAGCTGGGTAATGTGTCGTTACTGTCGCAAATTACAGAGCTTACCAACTCACGCTTTATTATTTGTTTAGAGATAACTGAAGACGAGTACCTTGATACAAGCATTGCGCATGCTCATTTTAGAACCTTAGTTGAATCGGGATTTAACTTATCATTAGATGACTTTGGTACGGGTTATTCGAATTTAAGAAACTTACAAAACTTGAGCTTTCATCAACTTAAAATTGATCGTACGTTTGTTCAAGATATAGCAACTGAGGGCTTAAAAGCCTCTATGATCCCAAATATTATGGAACTTGTGCATAAGTTTAATTATACCTGTGTGGCAGAAGGGATTGAAACCACTGAGCAAGAAGCTATTTTAAAAACAGCGGGTGTGCATTATGGACAAGGCTGGAAGTACGGTAAGCCCATGACGGCGTCTAAATTTAAAAATTATATAACTAATCAGCATTTTTAGATCTCAGCTGCCATACTAAACGTATCGGTATGAAATTTATAAATATTAGGTTTATTATGATCAAATTAACATTAAGTGCTTTTGCATTTTTATTACTTAGTGCGTGTACAACACAGTATCCAAACCAGCAGTTAACAGGTAAGCAGTTCCCAAGCATTAGCGGCGAAAGTTTAGAGCAAAGCATGGTGACTATACCCAGCGATTTTAAAGCAGATAAAACACTACTGCTTATTGGCTACAAGCAAGATAGCCAATTTGACATAGACCGTTGGTTAATTGGTTTAGATATGGCGGGAGTAACGCTCCCTACATACGAACTACCAACCATTGCCGGCATGGCGCCACGCATGTTTAGCACATTTATAGATAGCGGTATGCGCAAAGGTATCCCTAAAGAATTATGGGGTGGGGTAATCACTATTTATAAAGATGGTGAAGCGGTACAAAAGTTTACAGGTAACCAAAGCCCTAATAACTCACGTGTGGTACTTATAAATAACAGCGGCGAAATTTTATATTTTTATGATCGAGGTTTTTCGGTTGATGCGCTAAATAAACTAAAAGCGAGTATAGAATAATTGATCCTAAAAGTTAGTTTAGGCTAATGCATATTTAAGGCTTTATAAGTTATTAAGCCACTAATCCGATCTGTTATTTATCTTATAAAAGTAGTTGTAAAAACAAAGTGAATTAAGGTTTTTCATTGATTTAATTGGGTTTTATCTATTTCAGGATGAGAAGCGATAGCTTTATTTTAATACCAAAATCCCATTGTAAGTTGTATTTGATTTAGGTAATGTAGTGTAAATGTTTCAAGGACGAAATTTATGCCCCATAAAAATTCAGTATTTGTAAAAACAACGTTTCAATCATCTTTTCATTCACACAACTACACCGCTATTTTAAGAACATTACAAGCTTTGTTTGGTGATATTAAAATGGACGAAGTTATTCCTAAAGCTGAGCAGCGCACAAATTATGATTTGTTTTTAATAGATGGTGCTAAAAGCAAATGGCAAGACCTTATTCCGACTGACCTTATTTGTTTAGCTAAACACTATAGCGTTGTCATTTTTAATGTTGATAAAGAAGATGTGTGCGAGCAAAACTTATTGCTTAACCATTTTAATGGTGTTTTTTATAAATCTGATCCGCCAGAAGATATTTTTAAAGGGTTACTTCGCGTTAATACTGGCGAGCTTTGGTTTACGCGTAAAGTGATTTCAAAAGCTTTTAACGATATTTTAGCCGTGGCATCGTCGTTTAATAGCTTACACGACGACATTGAATTAAAGCAGGACGATTACGATCATTTAACTAAACGAGAAAAGTCTGTTATTCATTTAATTGCACAGGGTGCGAGTAACAATACAATCGCTGATAAACTTAACATTAGCGACCACACTGTAAAAACACATTTATACAGTGCGTTTAAAAAAACTAACTCACGCAACAGGGTGGAGCTTGCTAATTGGGCGCAGCGCTATATATCTGTTTTGCTGCCAATGGGGAAATAGTTTTTTGAATAAATTTCACTACTCCTAAAGTGACTTTAAGCCCAGCATTGCTGGGCTTTTTTATGTTTTAAAAAATATAAACTATGCTTTTTTATACGGGTGGGTTTTAAGCCAGTGCTCGGCTATTTGCTCACGTGTGGCAAACCAAACCTGATCATGCGAGCGAGCATATTCTAAAAACCGTGCTAATGCTTTTATTCTTCCTGGTCTGCCAATTAAGCGACAATGCAAACCTATCGACATCATTTTTGGGGCGTTTTCACCTTCTGGAGCGCCTTCCTCGTATAGTGTATCGAATGCATCTTTTAAGTAATTATAAAATTGATCGCCTGCGTTAAAACCTTGAACAGCGGCAAAGCGCATGTCGTTTACATCAAGCGTGTAGGGCACTATTAACTGTGGTTTACCTTCTTTAATACTGTAAAAAGGTAGGTCGTCGCTGTAATCGTCGGCATCATATAAAAAATTACCATTTTCAACTACAAGGGCTGCTGTGTTAGGGCTTGTGCGCCCTGTGTACCAACCTTTGGGCTTTTTACCTGTGAGCTTTTTAATTACATCAATGGCTTGTTGCATATGCTCGCGTTCGGTTTGCTTATCTATATTTTGATAATTAATCCAGCGCAGGCCATGGCTTGCAATTTCGTGGCCCGCTTCAACAAAGGCTTTAGCTACATCGGGGTGGCGCTCAAGGGCCATCGCCACTGCAAAAATGGTGACCGGTATATCGTATTTTTTAAATAAACGCAGTAGTCTCCACACGCCAGCGCGTGAGCCATATTCGTAAATAGACTCCATGCTGATATGGCGGTCTTCTACATGCGGGGCACTGACTATTTCTGATAAAAACGTTTCAGCGGCTGCATCGCCATGCAGCACGCAGTTTTCGCCGCCTTCTTCGTAATTTAATACTACTTGGACGGCAATACGTGCTTTATTGGGCCAATTTGCATGGGGTACATCTGTGCCATAACCAATTAAATCGCGCGGGTAGTTTTTAAATTGCTCACTCATTTTATTGCTCCTTTTTAAGTGCTGTGAGCCAAGACCCGAGCGTTTCGCGCTCTGTGTCAGTCATTTTGGTCATATTGGCCAGTGGCATATCTTTGGTTATAACCGCGCGGGTATGAATAAGCGTGCTGGCTTTTTTTACATCACTAATAGAGTTGAGCTTAAAGCCTAGCGGCGCTGTTTGAAAAAGCGCAGAGGTGGGTGTTTCGCTGTGACACCCAGTACAGTGCTTATTAATTATATCCCACGCTTGTGCGTCGGTAATACTTGCTTGTAAAGGCGCGCTTTCGCCTGCATTTGTTGGTGTACTGGGCCAAGGGGCTATGGCGAGCATAAGAGCAAAAAAGGCTGCAATACCGCTTACAAGTACTGAGGGCTTATTAACGCTTTGATGCTTTAAGTTAAAGTAATGGCGTATCCACATACCAATACCAAACAACGCAATTAAAATAAGCCAGCCAAAGTTGTGGCTATACGTGTAAGGAAAGTGGTTGCTCAGCATTATAAATACCACAGGTAACGTGGCGTAGTTATTATGTATAGAACACAGCTTTGCCTTTAAACCTGGCGCTGAATCAGGGATTCTACCCGCTTCTACTTCACTCACCATATAGCGCTGGCCTGGCATAATAATGTGATACACATTACCCACCATACACGTGCCAATAAGTGCACCTACATGAATATAAACAGCGCGGTCGCTAAATAATTGATCAACCCCAAAAGTCCACAGAGCTAATAAACCAATAACTACAGCAATAAACACTTTGCCGTTTTCGACCAGTGAGGTTTTACACAATAAACGATAAACACCATAACCTAAGCCAATAAAACCAAGGGATGCGCCAATGGCTGCAAATTTACTTAGCTCACTTTTGCTGTTATCAATTAAATACACATCGGCGCCAACATAATAAAGTAAGCTAAATAGTAATATACCGGTGATCCACGTTGTGTAGGCTTCCCACTTAAACCAGTGCAAAGTATGCGGCATTTCTTCAGGGCCATTTTGATACTTAGCCACTTCGTAAAAGCCACCACCATGCACGGCCCATAAATCTCCTTTTATGCCTTTATCTATTTTCAACTGCGGTGGTGTTTGTAGGTTGTTATCAAGCCATGCAAAATAAAATGAAGCGCCAATCCATGCTATACCAGCAATAACATGAAAATAACGCAGTACTAAATGAGCAAGCTCAAATAAATAGTTTTCCATAACGGTTAAGCCTCTTCTAATACCGGTGAGCGGGTGTCTGAAAATTGATTGTTATCATCGCGCTTATACACACTTTTACCCATAATGTAGGTCTGCTCAACGCAGCGGTCGTCGCCTAACATCATCATTGCAAACAGTTTTTCATGTAGGGTTTTGGCATGCTGTATCCTAAATTTTAAAAATGGGGTTGCTGAACAATCCATTACAATAAAATCGGCTTCACAACCGGCATCAAAATTACCAATTGTCCCTTCTAAATCAAGTGCTCTAGCACCGCCGAGTGTTGCTAAATACAACCCTTTAAATGCTGAAAACTTTTGACCTTGTAATTGCTGAATTTTATAAGCTTCGTTACCTGTTTGTAGCATAGAAAAGCTTGTTCCTGCGCCTACATCGGTACCCATGCCTACGTTTATGCCGTGCTCTTCACAGGCTTTTAAATTTAAAAGTCCTGATCCTAAAAATAGGTTTGAGGTAGGGCAGTGCGATATTGCCGCATTGTTATCTGCAAGGCAGCAAAGCTCGCGCTCAGATAAATGAATACTATGGGCAAATACTGAGCGTTTACGTACCATTTTTGCTTGCTCGTACACGCCAAGGTAATCTTCAGCTTCTGGAAATAGCCCTTTTACCCATTCGCACTCGTCTTTGTTTTCAGATAAGTGTGTATGCAGGTAGGTGTCTGGGTATTCTTCAAGCAACTGAGTACATTTTTGAAGTTGCTCAGGGGTTGATGTGGGGGCAAAACGTGGTGTAACTGCGTAGCTTAACCTATCAACATTGTGCCATTTTTTGATGAGGGCTTTAGATTCGTCATAGCTTGTTTGCGCGCAATCAGATAAGTCGTCAGGACAGTTACGGTCCATCATTACTTTACCGGCAATCATGCGTAAATTGCGTTTTTGTGATTCTTTAAAAAACGCATCAACCGATTGCGGATGCACAGTGCCAAATACAAGGGCAGTGGTTGTGCCATTACGCAGCAGCTCGTCTAAAAAGCGGTTAGATATCTCTTTTGAATAATGCTTACACGTGAACTTTTTCTCTGTCGGAAACGCATATTCGGTGAGCCAACTTAGCAGTTGCTCGCCGTACGCACCCACCATTTCGGTTTGTGGTAAGTGTATGTGGGTGTCTATCATGCCTGGCATAACGAGCTTACCACCGTGGCGGATAACACACGCTGATTTATCAATTGTTGGCAGTATGTCGTGCTCGTAGCCAAGCTTAACTACTTTGCCGTGCTTGATAACTAATGCGCCTTTTTCAAAAAAACGATGGGCGTTTTCGCCAGCAATGGCAGGGTCGTCAACAAAGTCGAGTATATCGGCACAAACTACTGTTAAGTTATTATTGTTTTGTGTGCTCATTATTAGCTACCTCTGTATGTAGAGTAGCCAAACGGGCTAAGCAACAATGGGATATGATGATGTTTAGTATCTTGTAATCTAAACGTTATTTGCGCCTCTGGGTAAAACGCAGGGGTAGGTTGGTTTTGGTAATAACTATCTAAATCAAAGACCAGCTTATAGGTTGCAAATTCTACTTCTGTATTTAGCCAGTCGGTAATTCGCCCATCGGAATCGGTTGTGCCTTGGGTTAGTTGTACCCATTCGTTATTTGTAAGTTTAAATAGCTTAACAGCAATGTTTGCTGCTGGTTTTCCGGTGCTGGTATCAAGTATATGGGTGGTTATAGGGCTTTTGCTCATACTTTTATTCATAGCAGTGACTCCAATCTTATTTTTGTTATTTTGGCTTGTTCGCCCGCGGCTATATTTAGCTCTGTACTGCGGGTGTTGTGTATGCGCTGCTCTATGAGTTCGAGCATTTGTTCGGCTGTTTTACCGGTGGCGCACACAATAAAAATAAAGCCAAACTTGTTCAGGTACTCTTTATTAAGGGCAATCATTTTGATAAGTACGGTTTCGTTTGCTTTACTCATACCCGATTGCTCATGCCCCGCTTTTTGTGCGGTGGCAGCGTATTTTTTGCTAAGGGTTGATAAGTCGCCTATTTGCGGGTGGCCTTCAAAGGCCGCTAAATAGTCGCTCTCGCCAAGGCTATCCCATATGCTTTGTGCGCATTCAAACAGCTGTTGAGCACTTTTAAATGGCATTGCTTTTATCATGCCCGCTACCCAGTTAGGGGCCGCGCAGCAATGCTCAAGTGCTTGTTTTGCTTGTGCATCATTTAGCGTATTTATTTGTAAGCTGCTCATGCGTTTACTTCCTCCTGCGTGGTGCTAATTAAGGCATTTTTTAGTGTGCGCCATTGCAAGCCTTGGCGTTTTGGCGCTTGGGTTTGCATAGCCTGATAAAGGCCAATTAGCTGTCCACTAATCGAAATAGCCACTTCCATTGGTAATTTGCCCGTAATGTTTTTAAGCCCAACAGGGCAGGTCATTTGTTGTATTTGATCGGCTGTAAAATCGCGATGTGCTAGGCGTTGTTTAAAACGTTTTGCTTTAGTGTCAGAGCCAATAACGCCCAGCCAATTGGCATCAGCGCGTTTAATAATGGCTTGGGTGAGTGCAAAGTCGAGCTGGTGGTTATGGGTCAATATTAAGTAGTTGTTAGCTTTAGGCGCACGTTTTACTTGCTCTGTTGGCTCTTCATCAACCACTTTTACTACGTTATTTGGAATAGCCTGTGGGAATACATCTGCGCGGCTATCTATCCAGCGTATGCGCATAGGTAGTTGTGCCAATATACCAATAAGCGCTTGTGCTACATGGCCTGCGCCGTAAATGTCGAGGGTAAAGCGCTCGCATTGCATGCATTCAAGCATAACGGTGGCAGCTCCGCCGCAGCACTGGCCTAAATTTGCACCTAGGTTAAATTGCTCAATTACTTGGGCGGCTTCGCCTTTGGCAAGTAGTTCGCGGGCTTTTTCTATTACTACGTATTCAAGGTGGCCACCGCCAAGGGTATCGTAAATATGCTCGCCGCTTATTACCATTTTTGAGCCTGTGCCGCGAGGGGTTGAGCCATTTGTGCCAAGTACCGTGGCAATTACATAATTAGTGCCGCTTTGTTCGTGCTCGTTTATAGCCTGCGCCCAGTTTTGAGTATGAAAACCCTGAAACGACTCATTTAAATTAGTCATGTTGATGCTCCTTAAACCAACTAGCGGTTTGCTCAATTGCACTCAATACTCGCTCTGGGGTTGCGGGTGTATCTAGTGGGGCGGTGTATTTGTAATCAGCCACACTACTTATGGCATTACGAATAGCGCTCCATACACTAAAGGCCAGCATAAATGGCGGCTCGCCTACGGCTTTTGATCTAAACACGGTGGTTTCTGGATTTGCTGAGTTATAAAGATTGACGTTAAATTCGGCAGGTGTATCGCCAATGGCTGGTATTTTGTAGTTGGCTGGGCCAAAGCTTGCAAGCTGGCCTTTATCATTCCATTGTAAGTCTTCGGTTGTTAGCCAGCCCATACCTTGCACAAAGGCGCCTTCAATTTGCCCTATATCAAGTGCTGGATTAATTGAACTGCCTACATCGTGCAGTATATCAACGCGGGTTACCGTGTTTTCGCCCGTAAGCGTATCTACTTCTACTTCGCTGAGTGCTACGCCGTGAGCGTAGTAAAAAAACGGACGGCCTTCGCCTTTAGCTCTGTCGTAATGAATTTTTGGTGTGGCGTAATAACCCGTTGATGAAAGCGATATACGGTTCATGTAAGCAAGGTTTGCAAGTTCGCTAAAGCTAATTTCCCCTTTACTAAAAGTAATGAGGTTATCTTTAAATGTAATACTTTGGCTGTCTACTTCAAAGTGCTCGGTAATAAAGTTTATTAAGCGCTCTTTTATTGTGTTTACTGCATTTAGCGCCGCCATACCGTTTAAGTCGGTACCGCTTGAGGCCGCTGTTGGCGAGGTGTTTGGTACTTTGTCGGTACGCGTAGCGCTAATACTTACCGCGTTAAAATCGACCCCAAAACCATGGGCTACAATTTGCGCAATTTTGGTGTTTAGCCCTTGGCCCATTTCGGTGCCGCCGTGGTTTAAATGTATAGAGCCATCGCTGTATACATGCACTAATGCACCAGCTTGGTTTAAGTGTTGTACCGTAAACGAAATACCGTATTTAACCGGCGTCATCGCAAGGCCTTTTTTGATAATAGGTGACGATACGTTAAATGCTTTAATAGCCTCTTTACGTGCCCAGTAGTCACCCGACTCCTCAAGCTGGTTTATCATATCTTTTAAAATATGTTGCTCTACGGTTTGATGGTACGGCGTGGTGTCGCGGCCTTTCTTGTATAAATTAAGTTTTCGGATCTCAAGCGGATCTTTACCTAATTTGGCTGCTATATCGTCCATTATTAGCTCGCCCATAATCATTCCTTGCGGGCCACCAAATCCTCTAAATGCGGTATGGCTTACGGTATTTACTTTACAGCGATTACCTTTAATTGTGGCGGCTGGGTAGTAGTAGGCGTTATCGGCATGAAACATGGCGCGATCTACAATTGCATCAGATAAATCAGGCGAGTAGCCACAAAACCCATTTACGGTAATGTCGGCACCTTCTATTAAGCCATTTTCGTCAAAACCAACATGGTATTGGTTATAAAAAGGGTGGCGTTTACCGGTTAATTTAAAATCGTCGCTGCGGGCTAGGCGCATTTTTACTGCGCAGCCAAGGTAATAAACCGCAAGGGCTGCAAGGCATGCCCATGGTGCGCCTTGGGTTTCTTTGCCGCCAAAAGCACCGCCCATACGGCGGGTTTCTACGTTTACAAAGCTAAATGGCTTTTTTAAAATTTTAGCAACTAAGTGCTGCACCTCAGTAGGGTGTTGCGTAGAGCATTGAACATGAATGCCCCCGTCGTTATCAGGTTGCGCCAGCGCTATTTGGCCTTCTAAATAAAAGTGTTCTTGCCCGCCTATGTTTATTTCGCCTTTAAGCTGGTGGGCTGCGTTATTAATGGCGTTTTCGCTGTTACCACGGTTAAGTGAATGAGGCGGCCTTACCCAATGCTCTTTGCTAATTGCTTCTTTAATATCGAGTATTGGTGTGGTTTGCTCGCACTCTATAACCACTAAACGTGCCGCGCGGCGCGCTATTTCATAGGTGTCGGCCACTACTACCAGCACAGGTTGCCCGTGGTATTGAATTTCATGGCTGGTCAGCAGTACATCACCAGGAAATACTGGGCCAATATCTAATTTACCCGGTACATCTTCGGCAGATAAAATACGTTTAACACCTTTAACAGCCAGTGCGAGACTTGTATCAATTGATTTAATAAAACCGCTTGTAACAGGGGCGAGCACTGGGTAGGCATGCAGGCAACCGTAAGGCTCAGGGTTATCGTCGGCAAAATTTGCACTGCCACAAACTTGTTTAATAGCGCTTTCGTGATATTTAGATTCTCCAACGCTACCACCTTGCGCTTTTAGTTTATCCATTTCAAAGTGACGCATGTGAGATCCTCGTAATGGCAATGTTGTTATTGTTGCGTGCTTGCGGCTTACAAAACTCAATACCAATGCGTTGTAATAAGTTTTTGCTTACCGTAGTGCGGTAATGCGCACTGCTTCTTACATCGCTCATGGGCGTAAAGTCATCGTTAATAGCCGTTGCTGCGTCTATAAAACTACTTACTTGTAATGATTGAGATATCAGCTTTTGCTCAATATGATGTGCGCGTTTAGGAATAGCAGCCATACCGCCCATAGCGCAGCAGGCTTGAGTAATAATGTTTTGTGAATGCTCTATAGCAAGTACCAAACACACGGTAGATATATCGTCTTCAAAGCGTTTTGATATTTTATGACACGCAAGTTTTAGCGACTCTGGGCGCTTTGGGATGGTGAACTTACTTATTACTTCATCGCTTTTAAGAACTGTTTTTTTGTAATCAATAAAGTAGTCGTCAACTTTAATAGTGCGTGTACCAGCGCTGCTTAATAAATCCATTGATGCATTAAGAGCGATTAAGAGGGGAGCGGGATCGCCAATAGGAGAGGCATTCCCTATGCTGCCACCTAGTGTGCCGCTGTTACGTACTTGGCTTGATCCTAAGCGTTCAAATAGCTCTTTTGACTCTGGGTAATGGTTATAAAATGCCTCAACAAATTGGCTATAGGGTAGCGCTGCACCTATGTGTAACTCACCGTTATTATCTGCCAAGGTGCAAAGCTCCTTTACTTGGCTAAGGGAGATAATTACATCCGGTAAGAGCATGTTTTGGCTAAGCTCAATGGCAAAGTCGGTGCCACCAGCAACTAAATGTGCATAAGGATAAAGCGCTTTTAGCTCAACAAGTTGTTGGGCAGTTTGTGGTAAATAGAATTTGCGAGGGCCATTTTTTAAAAATGGAACATCGTCATCATATTGCGTATTAAGTGACGCTTTAAATTTTGCGGCCATTGTTGAGTAAGGTTCAGCTTTACGTTCATAGCTATAGGCTTTTTCGGCTGCAAGTAATATTGGGCTATAGCCTGTACAACGGCATAAGTTACCGCCAAGTGCATGAATAACCGCTTTTTTACCGGGGTACGTAGGCTCATTAATATAAAGAGCCAACAAACTCATTATTATACCAGGCGTACAAAAACCACATTGCGAACCATGGCACTCTACCAGCGCGCGCTGCACAGGGTGTAAATCGGTTAAATTTGGGTATAAACCAGTAGTCACAGCTTCTACTGTTACTATATGTTTTGCATGCGCATTACCTAATAACAGTAAGCAACTGTTCATAGTTTTGTATTGCCAGCTAGCTTGCCCGTTTGCATTTATACGCTCTTCACCCACTAAAATAGTGCACGCGCCACAGTCGCCAGTTGCACAGCCTTCTTTGGTGCCCATTTTCCCTTTTTTGGTGCGAAGCCAGTCCAAAATGGTGAGACTTGGCGAACATTCTTGTATTTCAATTGGCGTGTTATTTAATAAAAATTGAATCACACAGACCCCCTTAATTTTTATAAAGCCCTGATACATAAAGGCTTGGCATATGTTTTTTCTTGTTGTTTGCGCACGGGTAAGAAAAATACTTTTTAATCTTGGTAAGTATATTGCAGTTACCATGCCATTGTTGACCGCTCGGTCAGCTGGTTGTTGTTAGTATGCTTATTAACTTAATAAGCACTGAAAAGGTGTTAATAATGAATAATAAATACCGCCTTACTATGCAGGGAATGACAAAGAAGTATCCCGGATGTATAGCCAATAACGGCGTAACCTTAAAAATTAAGCATGGGGAAGTGCATGCCTTATTAGGTGAAAACGGTGCCGGTAAAAGCACACTAATGAAAATGCTTTATGGTGTAGTTAAACCTGACCAAGGGGACATGTTTTTTAATGGCAGGATAATGAATATAAAAGAGCCTGCTGATGCGCGTGATTTAGGCATTGGAATGGTGTTTCAGCATTTTTCGTTATTTGAAACACTTACGGTTGCCCAAAATATTGAATTAGCGTTAGGTGATTTAGCAGGGCATAGCAGCACGCTTGCGGGTCGAATTACAAAAACATCAACACGCTATGGTATGCCATTAGATCCACACAGATTGGTATCAACACTTTCAACTGGCGAGCGTCAACGAGTAGAAATCGTGCGGTGTTTGTTATTAGATATTCAACTACTTATTTTAGACGAACCCACCTCAGTCCTTACCCCACAAGAAGTCGATGCATTATTTAAAACTCTAAAATCACTTAAAAAAGAAGGCTGCTCCGTGCTGTTTATTAGCCACAAACTGCACGAAGTGATTGAGTTATGTGACAGTGCGACCATTTTGCGAGGCGGAAAAGTAAGCGGGCATTGTATTCCTAAAAACGAAACTAGTGAGTCAATTGCTAGGCTAATGGTAGGCGACAACACGCCAATTAGTAACCAAACTCGCAGAGCCTTGGGGACGGCTGACTTTTTAACCGTTAATAGTTTAACCACCGCGGCACAAGCGTTATTTGAAACACCCCTTAAAAACATTAACTTTGCAGTACAGCAAGGTGAAATAGTGGGCATTGCAGGTGTTGCTGGCAACGGGCAAGAAGAGTTATTAAAAGTGCTTTCGGGGGAGCAAATTCAAGCAAGTAGCCGTGCCATTAAATTTAAAAACACTGTTGTTGATGCACTGTGCCCGCTAAAAAGGCGCCGCCTTGGACTTGCATGTGTTCCAGAGGATAGGCTTGGGCGAGGAGCCGTGCCCACTATGGATTTAGCGCAAAATACACTGCTGACTAGTTTTGATAGTGGACTAGTTAAAAATGGCTTTTTAGTAAAACAAAAAATTACCGAGCTTGCTAATAAAATCATAACAAAATACAAGGTTAAAACGCCAAGTTTTCGCACTCATGCAGCTAGCCTTTCAGGTGGTAATTTACAAAAATTTATTATTGGTCGCGAGGTAGAGCAAAGCCCAAAACTACTCGTTATGTCGCATCCTACTTGGGGAGTAGATATAGGCGCACAAGTGGCGATACATGAAGCTATTTTGAAGCTTCGCGACGAGGGGTGTGCGGTACTCGTTATTTCAGAAGATTTAGATGAACTTTATAAAATTTGCGACCGCATTGGCGCAATTTGCGATGGAAAACTGTCTCCTATTTTAAACACCGATACCGTACCGCTTGTGCAGTTAGGACAGTGGATGGCTGGCGATTTTAGTGACGACCTTAATAATCTGCCTACATTACAAACATCAAAAGGGGCTCTAGCATGATTAAGTTAGAACCACGTATTCAGCGCTCGCCGGCTTGGAGTTATTTCTCTCCTGTTTTAGCTATCTTACTCACATTAATAACCGGTTACGTGGTGTTTGCCTTATTAGGGCATGACCCGCTAAATGCCTTATATACATTGCTTATAGCACCTGTTGCCGATTGGTATGGTGTAACTGAGCTACTTGTAATGACCATTCCTATTTTGCTATGCGCCTATGGTTTAGCACTTTGTTATAGAGCATCGGTTTGGAATATAGGCGCAGAAGGGCAACTGCTTATTGGTGGTGTATGTGCAAGTGCTGTAGCCGTTAACTTTGTTGACTCATCAAGTGCTTTTGCAATGCCACTAACATTACTTGCGGGTATTGCTGGTGGCATGTTGTGGGCGGGGCTTGCTGCTTTTATGAAGCTGCGTTTAAACACTAATGAAATTTTAGTCACCATAATGCTGAACTACATAGCAGTAAATGTATTGCTGTGGGCTGTTCATGGGCCACTCAAAGATCCTCACGGTTATAACTTTCCTGAAAGTGCATTGTTTGGCGATAGCACGTTATTGCCCGTTTTATTCGAAGGTACTCGATTGCACTTAGGCCTGGCGTTTGCGTTATTAGCGCTATGCGCCACATGGGTTTTTATTAGTAAAACCTTTATAGGCTTTCAAATACAAGTACTTGGGCTTGATGCATCCGCTGCCAAAATGGCGGGTTACAAGCGAGCATTATTAATTACAGGAGTGTTAGTTATTAGCGGTGGCTTAGCGGGGCTTGCTGGTGCGGGCGAAGTAGCTGGGCCTATTGGACAGCTGGTTCCACAAATATCACCTGGTTATGGCTATGCCGCCATTATTGTTGCTTTTTTAGGGCGATTGCACCCAGTAGGAATTACGTTTGCGGGCTTACTAATGGGGCTTATTTATATGGGAGGTGAGCTTGCGCAAATTAACATGGGATTACCAAACGCCATTACCGGTATTTTTCAGGGGTTAATGTTGTTTTATTTACTCTCGTGCGATGTGCTTATTACTTATCGGCTTAGATTTTCGCTGCCATTTAAACAACAAAAAGCGCAGCCAATACATATTGCACAGGAGTCTTAAATTATGGATTTAGATGTAATTACTAATATTTTATACGCCACTATTCGTACAGGCACCCCCTTATTGCTGGTGGCGCTGGGTGAAATGGTATGCGAAAAAAGCGGCACCTTAAATTTAGGGCAAGAAGGCATGATGCTTTTAGGCGCAGTGGCAGGGTTTATAACCATGTATCAATGCGACAACCTATTTATTGGTTTTACGGTAGCAGCTTTGGTTGGTGTTATGGCCTCACTTATTTTTGCTTTTGTAGCACTTAATTTAAATGCTAGCCAAGTAGCGGCAGGTTTGGCGCTGACTATTTTTGGTACTGGCCTTTCGGCATTTTTAGGTGCCGACTATGAAGGAAAAACGATTAATGCCTTACCTACATTAGCAATAGCTGGGTTTGAGCATATTCCGGTTTTAGGCAAGGCGCTATTTTCGCAAGACGCCATTGTGTATTTAAGTTGGAGTTTAGTGCTTGGTGCGTATTTGTTTTTTAAATACCACAGAGCAGGGCTTGCAGTACGGGCTATTGGTGAAAACCCAAGTGTGGGTAATAACTTAGGTTTACCTGTAATGCGTACACGTTATTTAGCCGTTATGTTTGGCGGCGCACTGGCTGGTATTGCGGGCGCTTACTTGTCGTTGGCTTATACACCACTTTGGACTCAAAACATGACGGCAGGGCGAGGTTGGATAGCCCTTGCGCTCGTGGTGTTTGCAAGCTGGCGTATTGAGCGCGTAATGCTTGGTGCTTATTTATTTGGCTTTGCCAGCATTATGCACTTAGTTGCACAAGCGTTCGGTTTAGCGGTTGATTCTAACTTATTGGCCATGCTGCCTTATGGTGCAACACTTATTGTATTGATTATGCTCAGTAAAAATAAACAAAAGCTAAAAATGTACGAACCCATGTGGTTAGGTAAACCTTGGCACAAGGGTCATTAAATTGATTACAAAATCAATAAGGTAAATTACCTGCTTCAACAGGATATTAAAAATATAACACGGAGAATAACAATGAAAAAATTTATAACAACACTCGGGGTTGCATTGAGCTTGTGCATAAGCGCATCAGCTATTGCAAAAGATAACGTAAAAGTAGGCTTTGTATATGTAAGTCCAATTGGTGAGGCCGGTTGGACGTATACACACGATGTAAGCCGGCAGTACCTAGAAGACAAATTTGGCGACAAAATAGAAACTACTTTTGTTGAAAGCGTACCAGAAGGAGCCGATGCTGAGCGTGTTATTACGCAACTAGCCAAAAGCGGGCACGATTTAATATTTACAACGTCGTTTGGCTACATGAACCCAACACTTAAAGTGGCTAAACGGTTTCCTAATGCAAAGTTTGAGCATGCTACAGGCTATAAACGCGCAAAAAACGTAAGCACTTACTTTGATCGCATTTACGAAGGACGCTACCTAACAGGTGTTATTGCAGGGCACATGAGTAAAACCGACAGTATTGGTTATATTGCTGCGTTTCCTATTCCGGAGGTAATACGCGGTATAAATGCATTTACGCTTGGCCTGCGCTCAGTAAAGCCTAATGCAAAAGTAAAAGTAGTGTGGGTTAATAGCTGGTTTGATCCGGGTAAAGAGCGAGAAGCTGCCGATAGCCTTATAGATCAAGGCGTTGATATTATAACTCAACATACTGATTCGCCTGCACCACTGCAAGCAGCTGAAGCCGCTGGTATTTACGCTATTGGCTACCACTCAGATATGAGCGGATACGGTAAAAAAGCACATTTAACGGCGGCGGTTCATCATTGGGATGAATTTTATGCAGAGCGCGTACAGCAAGTACTTGACGATAAATGGCAATCGCAAGATATATGGAAAGGGATAGGCTCAGGGATGACTCGCTTAGCGCCGCTAAGTAAAGACATTCCAAGTGATGTTGTGAGTGAAGTGAACGCGATTTCAGAGAAAATTGGTAAAGGTGAATTCCATCCATTTACTGGCCCTATAAAAAATCAGCAAGGTGAGCTGGTTATTGAGGCGGGTAAAACAATAGACGACAAAACGTTGTTGGGTATGGACTTTTATGTTGAGGGCGTTGAAGGGCAGCTTAAATAAGCCGTTAACGCAATAACAATGAGTTGGTCACTTAGACAAATACAGTGGCTAACTCGCAAAACGTAGAGGTTTATATGTCAATAAACACAAGCTCGTCTGACGATATTATATATGCGGTTGATGACACCCCAGGCGCGACCGAATCATTTTTTGCAGGCTTGCAACATGTACTAGCAAGCTTTGTTGGCATTATTACGCCCACTCTTATTATTGGTGGGGTGCTAGGCCTTGGCAGCGAAATACCTTATTTAATTAGTATGGCATTATTTGTATCTGGTGTGGGCACGGTTATACAAGCGCGGCGTGTTGGCCCGGTGGGGTCAGGATTGATATGTGTGCAAGGTACAAGCTTTGCCTTTTTAGGAACTATTTTAGCGACAGGCTTTACCGTTAAAGCAACGGGTGGCAATAATGACGAAGTCCTTGGCACTATATTTGCTGTGTGCTTTTTAGCCGCTTTTGTTGAAGTATTTATTAGTTTTTTTATTAGTAAATTAGGCAAAGTAATAAAGCCAGTAGTCACTGGTGTGGTGATTACCACTATTGGTATTTACCTAATTAAAGTAGGCATGACTGATATAGGCGGCGGGCAATGGTTACTTACTAATATGCCTGAAAAATTTGCTTCAACGAGTAACTTAATTGTTGGTTTTTCGGTTGTTGCTTTAGTAGTGCTGCTTAATGCCAGTAAAAATCAATGGGTAAGGCTAACGGCTGTCGTAGTTGCAATGATACTTGGCTGGCTACTAGCCTTTGTATTAGGTATCGCTAAATTCAAATTAGGTGAATTTGATTTAATTGCCATCCCACTGCCCTTTAAATACGGCTTTAATGTTGATTTTGGTGCACTCATAGCCTTTGGCTTTTTATACCTTATTACTGCAATTGAATCGACTGGTGATATTACTGCCAATTGTGCTGTTTCTAAGCTACCTGTTACAGGACCTAGTTACTTAGCACGTATTCGTGGTGGTATTTTAGGTGATGGTGTTAACTCGATGATTGCCGCCTTATTTAACACTTTTCCTAATACTACTTTTAGTCAGAACAACGGCGTTATTCAGCTAACCGGTGTTGCCAGCAGACATATAGGCCTGTGGATCGGCAGTATTTTAATCATTCTTGGTTTGTTTCCTGTGATTGGTGCTGTATTACAAAATATACCTAAACCTGTTTTGGGCGGTGCAACGCTTGTAATGTTTGGCACCGTTGCCGCCGCGGGCGTAAAAATACTCGCAAGCGAAAAAATAAATCGCAGAAGCCTACTTATTATTGCGGTGAGTTTGGGGCTCGGGCTAGGTGTTAGTTTTGTACCGGAGTTGTTTGCAAACGCACCTAAGTTAGTTACTGCCATATTTGGTAGCGCAGTGACGGTGTCGGGTATCACCGCAATAATAATGACGTTGGTACTACCAGAAAATTACTCAGCAAGTACGGATCATCTTAACTAAACTAATAAAAATCATAAAAGGGATTAACAATGAAAATCAAAACAATAAAAAAATTAGCATTAGTAACTGCAATTGCAATGTGCTCTACAGGTGTATCGGCTAAAGAGCTTTGGTCTGATTTTAGTATTACCGCAATGACAGGAGCCGACTACCTAGAGCCGTTTTCAGGGGAGGAAGACGATAGAAGTGTTGTTACTATAGAGCATGCATCGGGACATACATGGGGCAGTACGTTCTTCTTTATGGATAGGCTAAGTAATCCCGATGAAGTGTACGGTGAGCTAAACATAAACCCTACTCTTTACAAGCCACAAAATAGCTTTGTTAAAGAGGTGTTTTTAGGCCTACAAACAGAGTATGGCTCGGGAGATACGGATCAAAATAACTATTTATTAGGGGGCGGTGTATCACTTGATGTACCTGGCTTTCAATATTTTAATGTGGCTTATTATCGTCGTTTTCAAGATGATATAGGTATTCAACGTGAAGATAATAACCAAATAACAGTCACGTGGGGCTATAACAAAGGTAACTTTAGATACGATGGCTTTTTAGATATTGTAGATAGCACCGACACAATGTTTGGTAAAAGTGAAGGTGGCTTTAACTTTACCTCGCAGATTAAATACAATATTGCCCCTATGCTCGGCTTAGATACAGGCCGCCTTGATGTGGGTATTGAGTATGTTTATTGGAAAAATAAATTTGGTGTAGATGGGCAAACCGAACATAATCCAAACTTGCTAGTTAAATGGCATTTTTAACAGCAAATGGAATGGTATTTAATTAATAATTAAAGGCTACTTTTTAGTAGTTTTTTATTTGATAATCTTAAATAATTGAATAGCTTAAATTAATTGTGTTAAATTACTTTTTAATAACACTATATGGATTTTTTGCATGGACTCTGAAATTGATTTTTCTACCTACACTTTAGATGAGCTTTACTCATCAGCGAGAGCTATAGATCGCGAAGCCTACCCAGATCGAGCAAAAGAAATAGACGACTTAATTGAAACGCGAGAAGCACAGAACCCATCTGAAAATATTGTATCAAAAGTAGCAGGAGAAAAAGCAACGCGCTCAGATAGGCTAGTGGCTGCTATTGTTGATGGCGTTTTAGGTGTTGTTTGTTTTATACCTGTATTCATACTCGTAGGGTTTGATAATTTAAGCCAACCAACGCTTACTTTATCTGCAGGTTTGCTAGGTTATGGCATATTAAGCACGTTAGTGCTTCATGGTTACCTCATGTACCAACGCGGACAAACAATTGGTAAATCTTTAATGTCTATCCGTATTGAAAATTTAGATGGTACACAAGCAAGCTTTACTACAATTTACTTCAAACGCATGCTTTGTATGCAACTATTATCACTTGTCCCTTCGGTAGGTCAGTTTATAGCTGGTTTTGTTAATCCATTATTTATATTTGGAAAAGATAAACGATGTTTACATGATCATTTAGCGGGAACAAAAGTGAGTTATGTAGATTAATCAGGATATTAATTATGGCAGCTTTGCCTAGGCAAAAAAAACTACCCGGATTTAAAATAGTCTATAGTTTGGCTTTATCAGCATTATTTATTGTCATTTTGCTATTTTACATGGAAGTAATTAACGAAAAACCTTTATTGCATCAGTTTTTATATTTGTTTGGATTATCTTCTTTAGGAGTGGTTATTGAATGGCTATCTACAAATAATAAGCAATCACAAGCTATTGATATTGCCAATGGTGAATTTAAATTACTTGGTATAAATATAAAGGTGTCTGAGCTAGAAGAAGTACTTTACTGTCAAACGAAGCGGTTTGAGCATACCTTAAGGTTTAAATTTAGAGACGCGACTTACCGAGACATAGAAATATCAGCCCCTGACTTGATTGATGATTTACGTTTTTATCACTTTATGGTTGGTAACGGTTTACCAGTAAAAATGACAGACGATACAGGGCGTTTTTTTGAGCGAACTTAACATTACAGCAAGGAGCGAGTGATGATTAAAACAGCTTTTATGCTAGCAAGTGCGGTCTTTAGTGGATATTCACATGCAGACTCATTTGAAGGATGCTATTCAAGAACAGACAAAATAACTAGCGCGACCCCTATGCTCAACGACGATGGTAGCGAAAGTGATGAGCGTTTTAAATTAAAAACGAGCTATATAAATATATTTAAAAAAGACGATAAATATTTTACAGAAGGTCTTATCTGGGGCTTTAATTTTCATATTTTCACGATAACAGCACCGTTAGAAGGGACGACAGAACCATTACCTTTAGTACTAAAGGGTAAAAAATTGGTGTTTGAAGAGCAAGAGCCCGAATACGATATTAACTGTAAGTTTGAGCTAGAATTTGATGAGAATGGTTTGAATATTATGGATGAAAACTATCATTGCTCTAACTACATGTTTTACTGTGGAGTACACGCAAGTGTTAATAATATTCAATTAGTTAAAACGTCTAAAGGGTGCAATTAACAAAGCCATTTTTAATATTTTTTGGATTAGCTAGTTTGTATTTTAACTTGTTGGTACAGCTAAGAAGGACTTACCATGCGCAGTTTTTTATTATTTATAGGCTACTCATCTTATATTGGTAGTATGGGTGATAGTCTGCTTGGTTTATATGCCTTATGGGTCCTAATAAGTAATGAATTAGCGCTACTAAGCTTATCGCTTAATGACTTTTTAGCGCAGTATGTTGAGTTTATATTTTGGGTGAAGCGAGTCGCATTTTATGTAATGCCACAAGGCTTTGCCAAGTGGTTATTTGGCATACCAGCTGTTATTTACTTTCCTGTACGTATATTAATGAGCTTAGTAATTGGTTGGTGGGCGCTTAAAAAGGCAGCTCAGTTAAAAAGCTGAAGGGTATTAAAAGTGATTACACATAAAAAATTAGACATACTCTACCTTGACGGTATAGCAGGTTTACTTGCTGGTTTAACTTTGTTTAGTTTTCAATCTTGGTTCTACGAAATTTATTCACTACCTTTACATGCACTTCAATTTATTACAGCAGCTAATATACTTTATGGTATATGCGCACTTTTATTAGCATTTAAAAGAACAAGAAGCTTATTAGCCATTAAAGTATTAGCTATAGCCAACTGCTTTTGGGTAATAGTTTGTATTTTCTTTATTTTTGAATATATTAATTCTGCAAGTTGGATAGGTATTAGCCTATTAATCTTTGAATCAATTTTTGTAGGCTATCTTGCTTACTTTGAGTGTATAAATAGCGCTAGCTTAATTTATGGGCCTACTTATAAACAACGTGTAAAAAATACCTACTTTTAAAATAATTACCTTCTCAAATATTACCTTTCATAAAACCTAACCTCAAACTGCATTCAGTGTGAATTACAGCGTTGTTTTTAAATGTATTTTTCAAAGTTAATTCAAATTTTAAGGGATGTTTTTTTGGCACGTAAGTTGATACAACTCCTTATAAATTTTAAAAAGGAATTACCATGACTGCTGAATACTTTATGGTACTAGGGTTACTCGGTGTTGCATTTTTTGCTGTTGCAGGGGCATTGCTTGGGTATGAAAAAAACATTAGTGGCTTTGGCGTCGTAGTGGTTGCAACCGTTACAGCATTAGGGGGCGGTACCCTCAGAGATATACTTTTAAACAAACCGGTATTTTGGATTGCTACCCCAGAGTATTTATATTCGACCTATGGGGCCGTTATAGCAACAATTGCATTTATTCGATATTTACCGCGCGTTAATAATTACTACTTTTTATTGGTAGACGCTGTTGGTATGGCGCTATTTAATATTATGGGGATAGAAAAAGCACTCATTAATGGCTCTGGCATGGTGGTCGCAATTACCATGGGCATTACTACAGGTATATTTGGTGGTTTAATACGCGACGTAATTTGCCGTGAGGTGCCAACTGTTATGCGCAGCGAACCTTACGCCTCTGCGTGTTTAGCGGGTGGTGCAGTCTATGCTGCTTTATTTAGCCTTAATGTAGATTACATTTGGTGTATTTTAGGCTCATTTTTCACGACTATCTTTTTAAGATTAGGCTCTTTGCATTGGGGTTGGCATTTAACTATTTTCAGAAAAAAAGACTTCAGAGATCAAAGCGACTAATTTTAGCTACGAGTAGCTCGCGTTTGCATGTGGTACTCGTAATTATCCTCATCCGTTATAGTAAAACCCAGCCGCTTATAAAGTCCTAATGCTGGGTTGTTTTTAAGCACGGTGAGTTTAATGGGTTTTGACTGCGCATTTGTAATTACTTGTTCAATAACCGCTTTCCCATACCCTTTATTTTGGTGCAATGGATGTATTTGTAATTGCATTATTTCAACGTGTTGAGCGTGCGTTTGGTATTTTAAAGTACCAATTGGTACCTCATTTATAACTATAAGATGGGAGCAGTCATATTGATCATCAAGCCTTAAAACATGCTGTTGATCAGTTAAAAATAACCCGGCATTTTCTAAGTGTTCAACCATAGTCAGTTTTCTGAGGCTTAATAAGTAGTCTCGGTCTGAATATGCTGCCTTTATAAATTTAAAAACCATAGTGCTCCCTTGCAACAGCCTTAATGTTTATATTTGTAGAACGAACTAAAATATGTGCGCAGTATTAAATGTGCAAGCCAAGCTAACAAAGGCAATACTACCAATACCCAAGTGCTTTCCACCAAAGCCCGCCAACAATTCCCCATACACTTAAATTAATAACGCTCATTATAAGGCCCATTACCCACCAGTCTTTTAACGATACATAGCCTGAGCCAAACACTATGGGTGATGTGCCTGTTGCGTAATGCGTTAACGACATCATGAGTGATGAAGCGCCTGCTAACAGTAAACCTAAAAATAAAGGCGGAGCGCCAAGCGCCAAACCTGCGGCGTAAAATGCGGCAAACATAGCAGTAATATGTGCTGTGGTACTGGCAAAAAAGTAATGAGCGTAAAAATACACAGCTACCAATATAATGGCCGATACAATCCAGTCAAAACCCAGTTGCGCAATGTTGCTCTCAACAAGTGTTGAAAACCACGTTACCAAACCTAATTTATTTAAAAAAGTGGCCATCATTACTAATGCTGAAAACCAAACAACGGTATCCCACGCAGACTTTTCTTTAAGTACATCGTCCCAGCTTAATACACCAGTCACTAATAAAACCGATAAACCTAAAAAGGCCACTGCGGTTGTGTTAACTGCGTAGTCAGCCCCTAAAATCATTGCAGGCACGCCGGCCCATAAAATAAGCAGCATGGCAAAAACACCCACCATTATTTTTTCGCCGTAACTCATTGGGCCCATTTCAGTTAATTTAGATTCTGCGTAGGTTTTAGCGTCGGGCGTACTTTTAACTTCAGGTGGGTAAATGGCATAAACAACCAAAGGCACAAGGGCAATACATAGCAAACCAGGAACAAGCGCTGCGAGCGCCCACGTACCCCAAGTAATACTAATATTTGCACCGGTAGCATCAGCAATCAGCTTTACAATTAGAGGGTTTGGCGCAGTTGCCGTAATAAACATAGCTGATGTAATAGGGTTTATATGGTAGCTCACTAAAGCAAGGTAGTGCCCAATTTTACGAGATGTACCTTCCTCAGGGGACGAGCCAAAACTTGTTGCTATCGACTTCATTATTGGGTGAATAATAGCGCCGCCTCGTGCGGTATTACTTGGCGTTACAGGCGCTATAACAAGTTCAGAAAGTGCGAGTGCATAGCCAATACCAATAGTTTTTTTACCAAAAAAAGAAATAAAATTATAGCCAATACGATTACCTAAACCGGTTTTAGCTAAACCCCGAGATATGATAATAGCAATACCAATCAACCAAATTAATGAATTAGAAAAGCCACTTAATGCATCTTTAATAGCGCCAGATGGGCTGTCATTAGTTACGCCGGTTAACGCAACAGAGGTAATAGCTAAAATAGCAATGGCGCCGATTGGCATTGCTTTACCAATAATGGCAACAACAGTACCAATAAATAAAGCTAACAAATGCCATGCGTTTTCGGTAACACCTTGCGGGGGCGGTACAGCAAACCAAAGTAGTAAAACAATGGCTATAGAAATCAGTCCAGAGGTAACTCGAATATCAGTACCCTTCATTAAAAATGTCCCTAAGTTTTAGAAATGCATGCATTCTGTGTATTGAAAAGGCGACGTTATTCTACTTCATTTTATAATAAAAAAAATGACGCACATCATATGAATATTAGACTTATTTAATTTTATTAATAAAGAGGTAATAAATCATAAACTAAAGTGATTGATTACATTACCCGATGAGAGCTTACGTTGTGCTTAATCAACTCTTATATTTTTAAGAGTTAGCTTGAATTGTTTTATCGACTAGCAAGGTCTTTGTAAGTCTTAACGAATACTTGGAAATACAATGAACTTAAAATTAACCAACAACGTGATTACTTTTTTATTAGCGAGTAGCTTTTTGTTACTTGGCTTATCGTTTGCGTTAGGAGCAAACCCTAATACGTTAACGGCTACGTTTAGTTTTTATGGCGTTGATTCGCTAATGTCTGTATCTGCATTAGGTTTGATTAGTGGCTCATTTATGATTGCCTTAGCGTTTGCCACCGTGCTCGCTCGCCTTAAATTAATGAAACCTACACCAGCACTTTTACTTGCAGCAATTATAAGTTTAGTTGCATTACTTACCTTGTTTGCCAGTAACCGTTGGATGGCTCAACTTGGCGGCTTTCCAATCATTGGTAGTGGGCAGGGTATAATTAAATACTTTGCTGTAGTGCCTTTGTATTTGTTTTTATTTTATAAAGACAAACTTACCGACAAACAACACGTACTTTTAAACTTTATACCGGTTGCCATGGTTTTATTGTGGATTGGCGGCATGAAGTTTTATGAGTTTGAAGCAAAAGGCATTGTAAGTTTAGTAGAAACCTCACCGTTTATGTCGTGGTTATACACGGTATTTAGCGTACAAGGCGCGTCTAACGTGATTGGCGGGTTTGATGTATTATTTGCTGTGTTATTGGGCTTAGGGCTATTTTTAAATAATAAAAAGCTAATTATTGTAAGTGGCTTAGCGTGTTTAAGCGTATTTATGATGACCCAAACATTCTTAATTACTGCAACCGGTGCATTTAGCTCTTCCACTTTACTGGAACGCTTAGGGCAGTTTGTAATTAAAGATCTTTGGTATATAGCCAACCTTGTTGTTATTGCTTTTTTAATGATTTTTAAACCGACTAAATAATATAAAGAGGACGTTATGATCAGTTGCAACCAATACGACTACATCGAAATTGCCTGTATGCACCATTTAAGCATTGAGCTTATATTAAAAAATGGTGATGGTGTATGTGGCGTAGCAACTGACACAAAACGCAATTCTAATAGAGACGAATGCATAGTTGTTAACGTAAATAGCGAGCTGCAACTCATTGTGCTTACTACAATCAGCGTACTTAAAGCGCGTGAGAAAAATCCATACTTTGACCACGTGAAATTTGATGTAAAGTAAACACCTCACTCATTCGTTTTTATCATAAATATCTCTAGCGAGTCTGTATCATTAATATGTTAAGGCTCGCTTATCTCACCAATGCTTTAGCTAATTACGCGCTAAATACATAAAGCCAAAATTTTCCTACAACTTTCTTTTGTTCTTAACTCGAGTTTTTCACCGAACAAGGCTAAACGCCAACTATTAAAGCGTATAACAATGCTAAACCAGTATAAGTAAGCCTCAATAAGCCTTAACTAGCGCTTAGTATCCGTACGTTTGTTAATTATGGTCGTAAAAGGTAGCTACATAAATAAAGCTAACTTACAGAGCCAGCTGTTTAAATAAACAGCTGTTTTAATTTTGTCCGATAACATCATTAAAAATCGTTTTGGTGAAAAATAACAAAGACCTTTTTATTACATGCCTAATCACTTGTTTACATTAAAGTTATTTAGTGGAATTATTAAATAATGTAATATACGCCGTTCTGGGGTGTTATAACCCCCCAAAGTGGTGTCTAATAAGCAGATTAGTTTTAAATCTGACCAAGGAGTAGGTTTCATGAAAAAGCTCATATTACTAAGCAAAACCTCAATATTGTTTTGCTTAGTATCAAGTAGTGCCTTTGCTACGCCTAAGGTAAATATAAATACTGAGTATTACTCAATACATGGTTCAACGGCTAATGAGCTAAGAAATGAAATGAATACTAAAAGCTCTATTAAGCAATCGGGAAACACCTACGATGCTTATACTTCTTGGTTTGTTAATTGGCGCTTTAACTGGAATGAAAGTAATGGTCTGTGCTCTATGACGAGTGTTAAAAGTACTGTCAAAGTTAATTTCACTCTTCCCAAGTGGGAGAATAGTAATAGTGCAGAGGTAAACCTAAAAAAGCGTTGGGCACATTATTACAATGCACTAATTGCTCACGAAAATGGCCATAAAGACTTTGGTATTAATGCAGCTAAAGAGATTGAAAATCGTCTGTCAGTTTTAGCAGCAAAAAATTGCTCTAGTTTAAAAAGTAAAGCCAATAGTCTTGGTAAAAAGATTATTGATAAATACGTAGTGCTTGAAAAAAAGTATGATAAAAATACTAATCATGGAATGAAAAATGGGGCCGTATTCCCATAAAACATAACAGCACGCCCAGAGGTGGACAGCAAGCACCAAAGCTCACTTTTCACCGCAAATTTTAATAGTGGTGATCCCTTACTTTTTAATGCTGTTAAGTAAGTTGATTCGTCGTAAGGCGTGTGTGTTTTCCAGCACCTAAATAGTATTCGTATCCACTTAAATGCCAATGAACTGATGATGGTATTATGAGGCTTTCCTATGGTTTCTTGCTGCCAACTATCGTGGTCAATTAACGGTGCTTTAGCCTAAAATAAATAACGCACAGGTAATCCAGCCCATTCTAGAAAGAGTAAAAAAGACAACCATACTAAATTTCCAGTAATACCTCCCAAAATGCCAATTAAAACAACAGCTAACTCTTTTTATATTCCACGTAAAATACAGTAAAAGATTGAACCAAAATAGGAACTCAGCTATGGTTTGTTTATCAATAAAAACAAATAAAAAAACGAGTTAATTTACAGGCTCGTTATACGGTCTGAAACTTATGAATCATGCGTCTATAGAACGATCTTACAATAATCTTTTAAAAGACTTAGCAGATATCAATTTAATTCAGCAAGTAGCGAATGCTGCATTTAAACGAGAGTTCGATATTCTCGATGAATTTGAAAAGAGTAAATCACCTAATTCTGTCGTAGGCAGTTATGCTTTTGGATTTGATAATCCCTTTTCAGGTGAAGTAGAAAAATATGCGTTTCGTAAAACGAGTCTTTCTGACTTAAAAAGTTTAACTCTTAAACAAAAAAATAATCAGTACTGTTGGCTGTTGTCGAATGCATTTGAAAAATTCGAAAGTTATGTTAAGCGTTCATATGAAATGTTAACTACTAAAACAGCGCCAAGGGACTTAAAAACAACGTTAACATATTTCAGTAATAATTACCCTTTGTTAAATGAAAACGAGAAAAGTAATAAGTGTAATATTCACCTAAAAATTGCAGTTCTATTAGTAGAAAAACTAAGGCATGCAATTGTACATGAGCAAGGTTGTATATTAGATTCTAAAGCATTTATTAATAAAGTTATTAAACAATCTGGTATCAATAATGATCGACTTGAGCACGAAAAATTTATTCAACAATTTATATTTGATGGGAAAGTTTATATCATTGAGCTACCAATAGTTGATGGGGATTTGTTACCTCGTTATCATGATATATATCGGCATTTAGTAAGTTATCTACTAGCGTATGCTTATTTAATAAAAGAGCACACAGAGCCTAGTGTAAAAACCGTATAACAACACATCCTGATGTGGACGACTAGTAAAATTCAGCCATTAATTGCAAGTTTTAAAAGGGGTGAGCCTCTTCGTTTTCCACCACCTAAATACAACCTTTATCAATTTGAATACCAGCGATCTAATAATAAATTGCGCTATCCCACTTATTTTCACTTCAGCGATATCATCAAACGCGCGCAATTTCCCTTAAAACCAATACCTAAAAAAAATAACTATGGGAGGTCCTGTAGTCAAATAACAATATTTTAGTAAACGCTAGTTCATATTACGTCACGTAATATCCATACAGAACTTTAAGTTAAACATACGTTCGTGCAGCGTTCCCATTTTCATTTGACTCAATTTATTGGACATTCTTTTTATGAAATTAAAGTTATTTATCGCAATTATTTTTAGCACTTCGATGTCGTCTTACGCGACAGAAGCAGTATATAAAACGGAGTTTTCATTCGAAGACTTAAAAGCGCTGGCAAAAGCCTCAGCCGAAAAGCCCTATACGGCAACCAAGGTGCCAGCGCCGGAGTTAATCGATAAAATTACGTATGACGAACATTGGAAAATACGCTTTAAAGAAGATGAAACCTTATACCCAAGTGGAAAAAAGGCACCTGTACAATTATTTTACCCTGGGCGATATTTTCCTGAGCCAGTAAGTATTTACATCAGAGACGATAAAAATCAGGTTCAAAATGTACCTTTTAGTAATGATGTTTTTGATATGCCTGATGACAGCCCAGCTCACGATCTCCCAGAAGGGTTTGGATTTGCAGGCTTTAGAATAATGCGCCCAGATATGAAACCAGATTGGATATCTTTTTTAGGCGCGTCTTATTTTCGTACTGATGGGCCAGAGGGGCAATATGGACTGTCTGCTCGAGGTATCGCGATTAATACGGGTATGAATCAGCCAGAAGAGTTTCCGCGCTTTTCTGCATTTTGGATTGGTCCTGCAGAGAAAAAAGGTGAAAGTGTGTCTGTTTGGGCATTGCTTGAAGGGCCTTCTATCACTGGTGCTTATCGATTTGGTTTAAGCAAAGATAACAAAGAAGCCAAAGGCCATATTACCTCTGTAACGGCTAATTTGTATATGCGCGCCGACGTTGAACGCTTAGGCGTAGCACCGTTAACCAGTATGTATTGGTACTCACAAAAAGATAAAACAGAAGCTAAAGATTGGCGCCCAGAAATTCACGACAGCGATGGCCTGGCGATTCACACAGGATCGGGTCAATACGTTTGGCGCCCATTAAATAATCCTCAGTCGGTGTCGACCAATAGTTTTATTGATGAGAACCCAAAAGGGTTTGGCTTAATCCAAAGAGATCGTGACTTTAATAACTACCAAGACGATGGCGTATTTTATAATAAGCGTTCATCAGCGTGGATAAAACCCACTGACGATTGGGGGAAAGGTGCAGTTCAGTTAATCGAAATTCCTACAAAAGATGAAACGTTTGACAACATTGTTGCCTACTGGGTGCCCGAAAAAGAGGCGCGCAAAGGCGACGAGTTTACCTTTTCTTATGATATTGAGTGGCGTCCACTCGATCCAAAATCAAAAACGCTTGCAAGCGTTGTAAATACTCGACAAGGCTTAGGCGGGATTCCCGGCCAGCCAATCCCTGAAGGTGTTAACAAGATGGTGATTGATTTTGAAGGCCCAGTGTTTAAAGGCTTAGATAACAAAAGTGGTATAAAGCCGATTGTTGAAGCCAGCAATGGTGAAATACTAGAGCCTATTGGGGTTTATCCGGTAGTTGGTACAAACCAATGGCGATTAGCATTTGACTACAAACAAGCTAACAATAATCCGGTGAACATACGCGCGTATTTAGTTGATAAAAATGATGAAGCTATAACTGAGACATGGGTAAGTGATGCAAAGGTAACGATTAAATAAGTCTTTAAATAAGCATTAAAGTAAAACGGGTGGCTATATTTTGATTTGCTAGGTAATTATAGCCACCATAATGCCTTTTAAAACGCCAATCAAAACACCATTAAAACTCCCTTTTATATCCCACGTAAAATACAGTAAACGATTGAATCAAAATATGAACTCGGCTATGGTTTGTTTATCAAGAAAAATAAAATAACGAGTTAACCTGCAGCTTGTTAGCTGTTTCGAGGGATTGTATGTTTTTTTTGAGTAAATTATTTTGTTGGGAGCGAGGCCGACAAAAATCAGGCTACGATAAAATGTTGATTTGTGGTGCTACGTGGCCAATTAAATTTGATACATATTTGCTTAAATTCCCACAAGGAAGTGAAATAGCACCACACACAGACAAAGTTGAATCTGGTAAACACTATCGATTGAATATAGTGCTTAAAAAAGCAGATTTGGGTGGTGAGTTTATTTGCAGTGATCCGATATTTGAAACAAAGCGGGTTAAGCTATTCCGCCCTGATGTAAGTGAGCATCAGGTATCAAAAGTTATAAAAGGTAATAGATATTTACTCAGCATAGGGTGGATAAAAGGGAGCTCTAAATGCTAGATTTAAGACCTAATTGTGAATGTTGTGATAAGAATCTACCTGCACAGTCCAGTGAGGCTTTTATTTGTTCATTTGAATGCACATTTTGTTCTGGCTGTGCTCAAACGGTGTTAAATAACGTGTGCCCAAACTGCTCAGGTAATTTGGTTCAGCGGCCAATTCGCCCTTTGGCTGCACTAAAAAATTACCCAGCATCGACTAAGCGGGTATTAAACGAAAGTGGTTGTGCGCCAAACACATAAAAACATAAAGTATAATAATTACATTTTCTGGGTATGGAGATCTGATGAGAAAATCCTTTGAATTTACTGTTAAGTCAATCAAAGTTAAAATAATTAACGCTTGGTTTAGTGGTGCTAAATTATATGTGAATGGTGACTTACGAGATACTGACAAAACTTTGTTCGCTTTTAGGAATAATACTTTACTATCTGCAAATTTAGGTGAGTTGGGTGTTCTAGAAATCAAGCCATTATCGGGTTTAATTACCGTTGAAATGGATGCATATCTGGTCAATGGTACAAACATTCAACATGTATATAGCTCACATAAACGCCTTAGCCTAAAAGAGCAAAGGGCAGTCCGATAAAGCTACTTTAAATAACGAATATTCCTGTGTTTTCCTGCATTTACCTGCCTTCAGTAATAACCTCCAAATGACTTTGAGGAGGTTTAAGCCCCTAAGCATACCAAGTTAATATACTTGGTTTACTCGATTACCTTAAAATCACTCATACTCTTTCACATAAAGTAAAAGCGCGCTGTACATTACACTGAGTGCTTTTCTTACATCGCTGTCGATAACCGCTTCTGCTGGGTGATGGCTTATACCGCCTGGGCTGCGTATAAACAACATGCCAACGGGGCAAATAGGAGCGACTGCCATTGCATCGTGCCCAGCGCCTGAGGCAAGTGAAGGCGATGCTTGGTTGTTGAGTTTACATGCGCTTGAAAACAAATGCTGAATAGTAGTGTCGCACGCTACGGCATCGGCGGCATGCGTCCATTGCCAATCAAGCGTTAAATTGCGTTTGTTTGCTATAGATTGTGCGCTGCTTTGTATGGCGCTTAGTAAGTTAGCGAGATCGGTGTCGCTTTGTGCGCGTGCGTCTAGGCTTATGGTTGTTTTGCCTGCAATCACGTTTGTAGCCCCTGGGCGAGATTGTATTTGCCCTACGGTGGCAACTTCGCCATTTTTAGCATTGCTTGCTAGTTTTTCAATTTCGGTTACTAATTCGGCGCAGCCTGCTAACGAATCCTGACGTAAATTCATAGGCGTAGTGCCTGCATGACCGCTTTGGCCTGTTAGGGTAAGCATGGCGCGTTTTGCCCCTGCAATGGCCGTTACAACGCCTAACGCCTGATTAACCGACTCGAGTACTGGACCTTGCTCTATATGAGTTTCCCAGTAAGCTAGTAACTCATTTTTGTTTAGTGCGGCCTTTGCGTAGTCGTTAGGGTTTAGGCCAAAGTCGAGCATGGCTTGGCGCATATTTATGCCGTTTGTGTCTTCAATGTTTAGCCACTGTGGGTCAAATTCGTTAGCGAGGGCTTTTGAGCCAATTAAAGTTGTGGCAAAGCGAGTGCCTTCTTCATCGCAAAAGCCCACTACATCTAAATGAAAGGGCAGGTCGAGCTTTAACTTATGTGCAAGCGATGCAATTTCTATCCCCAGTAGTACACCTAAAATACCATCAAACGCACCTGCGTTTGGTACTGTGTCGAGGTGCGACCCTATAATTAAACGTTTAGCATGTGGGTTTGATGATTTAAGCCGCCCCCAAAGGTTGCCCACTTCGTCTTGCCACGATTGCATGCCTGCCTCAACCATCCACGATGCAGTAACGGCGTTACACTCTTTGTGCTCTTTTGATAAGTACACGCGGTGAATGCCACCTTTCATTTGCGATAGTGCGCTGAGGGTTTTACAGCGAGATAAAGCGCGTGTTGCGTATTCATCAGCAAGTTCTTTGTTTAATAAAGGGCTGTGTTGTGAGCTTACAATCGTCATGCTAAATCCTTTTTTTATTTATAGTGAGCAAGGGCTGCAATGGCGGCTTCGCCTTTAGGGCCTTTGTAACCGTTGGCATGTAAGCAAGCGTCTAAGCTTGCAAGTGTTTGTAATACAGCATCTTTGCGTGCGTTGTAACCCATGGTGCCAATACGCCAAATTTTGCCATGCAGTGGCCCAAACGAAGTGCCAATTTCTATTCCAAAATCGGTTAGCATTTGTCCGCGCACGTGATCGGCATTAATGCCCTCGGGTATATACACACCCAGTACGTTGTTCATTTTATGTGTTAAATCGCCAAATACATTTAAGCCGAGCGCTTGAATGCCTGTTAGCATGGCATCGCCATGTAATTTGTGGCGCGCTACGCAGTTATCTACGCCTTCTTCAATTACTATGCGGGCGCATTCTGAGGCGCAGTACAGCATGCTGGTGGCTTCGGTATGATGATTTAGGCGCTCTTCCCCCCAGTAATTCATGATCATACCTAAATCAAAATAGTTAGAGCGCACAAAGGGTTCTGTGCCATCGGTATGATGGGCCGTGCGAATACCTGCCTCTACCTTTTTGCGTTTTTGGATCCAATCGGCGCATTTATCGCTTAGTGTTAATGGCGCTGACCCAGAAGGACCGCCTAAACATTTTTGTAGGCCAACCGAAAGTGCATCGAGTTTCCATTCATCGGCAGGAAGTTCGTTACCCACAATAGATGCGGTAGCATCACAATAAAATAGTACATCGTGCTTTTGGCAAATATCGCCAATATGCTCAAGAGGTTGGTTCATGGTGGTGGATGTATCGCCTTGTACCATAGCAAGTACATGGGGTTTTACATCAACAATGGCTTTTTCGATCTGTTCTGGCGTAAACACTTCGCCCCACGGTACTTCTATTGTGTGCACCTTTGCGCCAACGCGTTCTGCTATTTCAGCAAGTAGGTGGCCAAAGCGCCCCATAATTGGCACTAGTACTTTATCGCCTGGGCGTAAAATTGAGCATAATACGGCTTCAATACCCGCGCGCGATGTGCCATCTATTAGCATGGTCCATTCGTTTTTAGTTTTAAAAATTTCGCGGTAACGCGCCATGGTTTCGTTCATAAAACCGGTCATTACTGGGTCGTATTGGCCTATAAGCTGCGCCGACATAGCACGTAAAACACGAGGGTCGGCATTAATTGGGCCTGGTCCCATTAATAAACGCTGTGGTGGGTTTAAGGTTTGAACTTGCGTGTTATTAAACATATTTTAGGCTCCCAGAGTTTGAATAAGCATGCGTATGCCGGTTATCATTAATACAACGGCAAAGGCGCGTTTTAGTTGTTTTTGATCCAGCTTGCTACCAATTTTTACGCCAATAGGCGCAAATAAAATAGTCAGCGGAATAATAAGAAAAAAGGCAGGGAGGTTAACTAACCCCCACGTACCTAGGGGAGCATCGGTTGGCGTTGTGCCAATACTTAATAAGGTAATAACACCTGGTAGCGCAATCAATAAACCAAAAACGGCCGCAGTTCCTACTGCAACATGGGCGCGTACATTAAATGCGTTTAGCATAGGTACGCCAATAGTACCGCCGCCTATGCCAATCATTACCGACAAACCACCTACAATACTTGCCATAACGCCTTGACCAAATTTACCTGGCAGTTGTTTTACAAGCGCAGGTGCGCCGGCTCTAAATAACATGTTTAAACTGACTAAAATAGCAATGCAGGCAAACATGAGCACTAATGCGTTACCGCGAACGGTATGAGCAATAATACTACCGACTACCGCCATAACTAATATAAACGGTGCCCAGTATTTTATTAGCGGAAGGTCAATATTTCCTTTGCTATGATGCGAGCGAATAGATGAAAGCGAAGTAGGTACTATGGTTGCAAGTGATGTGGCGGTGGCTATCATCATTGCCGACTCTGGGCTTACGCCAAAACCTTGCAGTAAAAAATACAGCACAGGTACGATAACAATACCGCCGCCTACACCAAAAAGTCCTGCTAAAATTCCGGCAAAAATACCGGTTGCAATTAAGGCCGCAACTATTGGCCATTGGTTTATTATTTCTGACATTGTGTTCCTGCTGTAGTTACTGTTGCACGTCCATCTGAACGAGGATCTGTTGCAGCTTCAAGGCTTGTAGGTGTATCTAAAATAGCCCCAGCGTGCCCCATCATTTCGTTATTATTATCAACGCTTACCCAATCGTGGTCACGTTGATTTAATTCATGTTCTATATGAAAAACTAACTCTTTTTCAATTTTTAAATTTGTACTTGTATCGCCCCATGTACGTCCAAGTAACCAACGAGGGTCGCTAATTGCTTGTTTTATTGATTTATTTCGCCATGCGTAGCCTGCAAAAACAGCGGCTTGGGTTTGTGGTTGCCCTTCACCGCCCATTGTTCCGTAAGCAAGTCGACGACCATCGCTAAACTTTGCCATTGCTGGGTTAAGTGTATGAGCCGGCTTTTTATTTGGCGCAAGGGCGTTAATATTGTTACTCGCATCAATATCTTCATTGTTTAAACTAAAGCTTAAACCTCGGTTATTCCACACAAAGCCGCCTTCACTCATTAATATTCCGCTGCCAAATTCCCAGTAAATACTTTGAATAAAGCTTACTAATTGCCCGTTTTTATCTCTGGCTGCCATCCACACCGTATCGCCAGGCTCTGCGTTAAATGGCCATTTTTTGGCTTTACTCATATCAATATTATTAGCAAGTTCGCTTAAGCGATCATCGGTTAGTGCGTTTTTATAATCATCCCCTAACACATCAGGGTCAGCCCAAAGGGTAGGGCGATGGGTAAAGCTTTGCTTAGTTGCCTCAACAATTAAGTGCGTCCAGTCGGCATCGGTTTTAGCTAAATGCTTTAACTTATTTACGGCACCAATTATTTGTAGTGAATGCACGCCCTGTGTTGGCGCGGGTAAGTTGTAGCAATCAATACCACTGAGGTTTGCATTTAGCGCAGTAACTACCTCGGCTTTAGTATTTGCAATGTCACCTGCGGTAATTGAGCTGCCTGCTTTTGCTAAGTCGGCGGCAAATGAGTTGGCAAGTGCGCCTTCATAAAATGCGTTTAAACCATGTTTTGCTAGGTATTCAAACGTTGCTGCAAGTTTAGGGTTTTTAAAATGTTGACCTGCTTGTAAGGGCTTGCCATTGGGTATGTAGAGGTTTTTAAACGCGTCATTGGTATTGTTAGCAGTGGCTAGCTTTTCGCAGCCTGCTTGCAAGCTTTTTGTAACGGTAAAGCCCTCGCGCGCAAGCTCAATAGCGGGTGCTAAAATTTGTGACAGTGGTAGTGCTGCGTGCTCATCTAGTTCAAGCGCTTTTTGCCAGCCGCGTATTGTGCCCGTTTGAGTCAGTGCACTTAATCCGCCACGCTCTGGTATTTGCGTGAGCGAGTTATAGGGCGTTGTATTAGTTGCTGCGCGGCCGCAGGCGTCAATAGCTGTGGGCGTTTTTTGGTTTGGGTTATCGATAAGCCAAAAGCTGTCGCCACCAATTGAGTTCATGTGTGGATACACAACGCTAATCGCAGCGGCAGCCGCTACCATAGCCTCGGTAGCTGTACCGCCTTGTTTTAGTATATTTATACCCGCCTCTGTTGCCGAAAAATGAGACGCGGTAAATGCAATATTGTGTGTGGTCATGCCGTTGTGCCTTGTTTAAAGTGTGCAGCTAGGTGCTTAACGCAAGCAAGTAGGCTTTTATCGTTACCGTGGGTCATCATTAATGAAAAACCATACGGATGATCATTTGCTAAATCAGCCAGCGGTAAATGCACTTGCGCTGAGCCACTAAGCCCTGCAATTGCCGAAAGCGTAATAATTTGCATGCGTAAGGCGCTTGTGTCGGCGCCTAATTTAGGTGCGGTTGTAGGTGTGGTTGGCAAAAATAAACAGCTGTTTGTATTTAGGTTTTTAGCTATTAGTGTTTGCCATTGGGTTTGCACTTTTAGTGCTTCTTGTTCTTCTTGATCAGTTAGGGCAAGCGCCATATCAAAACGTGCCGCAATTGCTGGAGCAAACTGGGGAAGTTGCCCCGGCAATTGAAGCCAATCTTTATGCGTTTTTGCGATTGCTCGCCCTTGCAGTACTCTAAAACTATCAGCAAGTTCATTTAATAAGTTGCTGTTAGGTAGTTCAAATTCTTTATGGTGCTTAAAATTAGGCTTGGTTTTTTCAAGCAATTGTTTAAGTGGGACTTGTAAAACAGGGTCAACGAGTTCAAATAACGGCTCACAAATAACTAAGGTATCAACGTTATTAATAGCTTGATTTGGTAGCAGTACATTACCTACATCGCTTAATAGCTCAGCGCTTTGGGTAAGCCAACCTATGGTATCAAAAGGGGGAGCCAACGGTATTAGGCCGTCTTTTTCAATCACGTTATGGCTTGGCCTTATGCCATATAAACCACAATAGCTGGCGGGTATTCTAATTGAGCCGCCAGTGTCGGTGCCTAAGCCAATATCAGCTAAGTTTGCAGCAACGGATGCAGCAGACCCCATACTCGAACCACCGCAAGTATGTCCTTTTAATTTAGGATTTTGCGCAGCGCCATAATGTATATTATTACCCTCTAAGCTATAAGCCAGTTCGTCTGTGTGGGTAAAGCCTATAAAGTTACAACCAGCGGTCATGAGCTTATTAACCGAGCTTGCCGTATTTTGAGCCGGTTTAGCTGTTTTAAACCAATGTGGATTGCCAGCACTATTACGCTCGCCTTTTACTGCAAATACATCTTTTACGGCTAAGCGATTGTTTGCAAGTAGACCAGAGTGGTTTGTTTGCCACAGGGTAGGACCGTGATTGCAAAATATACTTTTGTTGTTTTTTTTATCACTCATTTGCAGCTCATTATTATAAAACTGACCAAGTACTTACTTATTAAGTTAAGAGTGATTAAAAAGCGGGCTGGTTATTATTATTTTAATACCAATTTTATTAAAAAAATGATCATTCTATTGGATTAAATAGCGCATTTACTTCGTTAAAAATTATTCATAGAGAACAACTATATGTCATAATTTTTGCCTTGTTATTGCGCTATTTTCTTCGCGTTATAATAGATCACTAATTTAATGCAATTGCTAAAGCTGTGCTTTTTAATCGGTAGTTTTGATTTTATAGTGCTTAGACTAAGCAAGAGGAATGCCATAAATTAAAAACCTGTCCAACTGGTCAGGTTTTGGTGGATTGTATGAGAGTTGTAAATATGGGCTATAAAAATAGTGAGATTAAAATGAGCTAAAACAAACCAATTTGGTGCGTAGGTGCACCAAGTTGGCCTTTGTTTATATGGTTTTGAGTGCTAAATAAGGGGCGTTTTACTGATGATTAAACCGTTAATATCGGCGTAAACCCAATCGTTAGGTTCTATGGTGGTGCTAAGCATGGTAATAACTTGGTTTTTATCACCAAAGCCGCGCTTTAAGGTACTACGCGGTGTAGAGCCTAGCGCCATTACAGGTAAGTTCATCGTGGCAAGTATTTCTATATCTCGGCAACAGCCATTTATTATTACGCCTTCCCAGCCATTACTTAAGGCACGTTCAGCCATAATATCGCCTATAAACGCAAAGCGTTTGCTCGCAAACCCGTTTATAACCAATACTTTACCTTCACCATTTTCATGCAATATATCGGCAGCAAAAGAGTTGTCTTCTGGGCAGGTAACGGTAACTACTTTGCCATAAAACGTGGTTTTTTTACCAAAGTGATAAAGGCCGCTGTCTGCTACTTGTACTTTATCGCGATGATCGTCAAATAAATCGGGTGTAGTAAAGGGGGTCATGGGTTAAGTCTCACTTTGCTCAGGTATTTTAAGACCAATACCTTTTAAAATTATGTGGGCAATTGATTGCGTAATCTGTGCCACATCGGTTTCGTCGTACTCTAATTTGTTCATTACGAGTAAAACCTCAGCCTGAAAGTCGGCGTAATATTGCGTGGTAGACCAAATAGTAAAGAGCAAATGGTAGGGATCAACCTTATCCATTCTATTTGCGTCCATCCATGCTTGAAGTACATCAACCTTTTGTTTAACCCAAGGGCGGGTATTGGTTCTAAAGTAGTTTTGTAAATAAGGTGCACCGCGCAGTATTTCACTGGCAAATAAGCGAGATTGCATTGGCTGATTTACGGCGAGTATTACTTTGCTTTTAATATAGTTATAAAGCACGGTAGCTGGATCGTCGTTAATTGTGACGTTATCGAGGCCCAAGTTCCAATTAGCTATTATGCGGTCGATCACAGACTCGTACAGACCATCTTTACTTTTAAAGTAATACAAAATATTGGCTTTTGGCACCTGTGCTTCTTTAGCAACCATGCTCATACTTGCTCCGTCGTAACCTAATTGCGAAAACAATTGCTCGGCGGCATCTAAAATTAGTTTTTGGTTTTTCTCGCGTGTAATTTCTTTTTTATTTGGTTTTATTTGTGTGGTCATTATAGAGTTTGCGTGTTTAACGTATTGATTGATTGTAGCTTTACTGACCAAAAGGTCAATTACTAAAAAAGGGTGAATGTTAAAAACAGGCGAGAGGTTTAAGCTATTAACTTTAGGGTCTGTTGATCTTTGCGGATTAAAATTTGTTCAAACTAGGGGCTATTTAATCGCGGCGCGAGATTTGTAACCTAGTGGGCTAAGTAAAAACCGAGCAACAAAGAGTAAGTAGCCCCTAGGAAGAACCCTTTGGGCAGCGCCTGTTTGGCATTAATGCTACGTTATCGCCCATTTATGGGGAATAACCACACTATATAGGCTCTGCCTTGCCTAAATACCAAACAGACTGCTGCAAATTTAACCTTGAAAGATCAACAGACCCTTATTGTTTAATTAAATAATTACTGTTAGTTTAGTTTCAAATTTACGAGTAGTACTTTTGGATTGGCAAATGGATTTTATAAACAAAAATAAATATACACTATATGGAGTCGCTGCAATATTACTGTGGAGTTGCTTAGTTGCATTACTACGGGATATTTCTGAGTTGTTTAGCCCCATTGGTGGTGCTGCGGCTATGTATTCTGTCAGTGCGATATTTTTAATTTTGGTTATGGGAGTGCCCAAGTTTAGTGGTTTTTCGAAACGCTACTTGGTAGTAGGTACTTTATTATTTGTATCGTACGAAATTTGCTTGGCGCTTTCTATTGGTATGGCAAATAGTCGTCATCAGGCAATGGAAATGGCGGTTATTAATTATTTATGGCCCACGCTAACAATACTGCTCTCTATTATTATTGGTCGTAAAAAAGTAAGTTACTGGGTTTACCCAAGCATGATTATTGCTTTTTTAGGGGTTGCTTGGTGTATTACGGGCGATCAAGAAATGTCACTCGATACCCTTGTTACTAACTTTGCTGATAATCCTGCTACTTACCTAATGGCATTAGCTGCAGCGTTTATATGGGCTATTTATTGCGTAGTTACCCAAAAGCTGAGTAATGGTAAAAATGCCATTACGTTATTTTTTACTGTTACGGCAATGAGTTTGTGGGCGCAATATGGTTTTAGTAATGAAGCGCCATTAACGTTTTCACTGGGCTCAAGCATGACGTTATTATTAGCTGGTGTAGTCGTGGGGAGCGGTTATGCACTGTGGAATCAAGCTATTATTGGCGGTAACTTAATGCTTTTGGGTACGCTTTCGTACTTTACACCGGTATTTTCTAGTATTATTTCGGCGTTGTATTTATCTATTACGCTGAGTGCTTCGTTTTGGCAAGGGGTTGTACTGGTAACAGTGGGCTCGCTAATTTGCTACTTTGTAACGCGAGAAAAGCCTAAACGCACAGTAAACTAATCTACGTTATTTATATTTTAAATCTAAATTTATACCTTTAATGAGGCGTGCAATACGCCTCATTAAGTTTTTCTTTATAATTTTGCAGGTATAACTGCATAGCTTACTGATTTATTTCTAACTTTTTTTGCACAATAATAAAATATTAATGCAAATACTGCAGCGCTAATATCAACAAAACCGCTTTGATAATATTTTAAAAAATCATCAGCTAATAAAGCCTGTATAAGTGTTGAAACTCCCATACCAGCAGATAAAAATGCAATACCCATTAAGCCCCAATAGCTAGCGTGGTGATTTCCTTTAAAAAAGGTATAAGCAACAAAGGCAAAAAATACCAAATAGTAACTATAGAGATAACTGTAATTTGCGTTACCCATATATTGGTTAGTCCATTTAGCTTGTAATAAAGTGGCAACCACTGCAATCATTGACCCTAAGCAAACACCAATTGTTAAATTTGCCATAAATCGTGTACTTCGTTTGTTGGCATCTTGTTTAAAGCGCTTGTCTAGCCATAATAAGTTACCAGAGTAAAATAAGAATGCGCCAAGTAGTCCCATAACAAAATACCCCCAACGTCCCCATTCACCTCCATAAGTACCAAAGTGAAGTGAAAAGAAACTTCCTACTATATTACCCCAAACACCATCATCTCCTTGCGGATAGCTTGAGTTAAGTACTTCTAATGTATAGGGGTGTAAGAATAAGTAGTCGGTATCAGGTCCGCGAACGACAGCGCTGCTATTACTCATTTTTAATGTTGCTGTCGGACTGTTTGTATTTAAACGACTAAATGTAATGTGAATTGGCTCATAACCTGGGGCGTAGTTTTTTGCCGCTAGGAGCTGCTTATTTATGCTTGGTAAGTTTGCAATATGATAATTATGTGCTGCTGGGGCAGGTCGTTGAAAAAAGGATTTATCGTCATAAAATGCTGATAGACCATCATAAACCAGATCATGAAATGCAAATACCACCACAGTAAACGCTATAATTAAATGAAAAGGCAAGCTGGCGATCCCAACTAAATTATGACTATCGAGCCAAAAGCGACTGGCGCCTTTTTCTTTTCGAATCGCAAAAAAGGTTTTTACAAGCGTAGGTAGTAAAATAATTACGCCAGACACCAATGCTAAAAAGTACAGCGCAGATGCTATACCGAGTATATATACACCCGATTGGTCGTGCCCAATTTCGCCTGCAAACCCTGCGGTTCGATGTAAGTAATCTATTAAATCTGCAAGTTTATTCTCACTTTGTTGCTGTATTACAAGATCATTTTGCTGGTTTAGATAGAGTACCTGTAATTGATTATCAAGTTTCATTCCGCGCTCTTTACCTTGGCTATACCAAGATAATGGCGCTTGATTTGTTAATAAATCGAGAGAAAAACCATTACCCATTTGCTCAGGGTACTTAACTATTGCTTGGTCAACTAATGTTTGGTGATTGTTAGTGTGTGGTTTAGTCACTGGTGCACTGGCGGGGTTTGCCCACTGTGCTAATTCGTGTTTAAACATGGTTAAACTACCAGCATAAAAACCTATAAAAAGTACTAAACCTGCAATTATTCCTGTCCATGTATGCACACCTTGGTAGGTACGCAAAATATCGGCTCTTACTCTCATAGCCAATTCCTTAAAATTATAAATAAACTATATAGCGTTATATTTAAACCCCCAAGCGTCAGCCAAGCATTTTTTGCTGAACTAAACAGGTAGGTAAAGCTAAAAATAGTTAACCATAAAATGGGTATCATCCACATATTAAATTGCACTTTGTCAGGCGCATCTATGCCTCCCGCTCCGTACCATGCAAAAAAAGCAACGAGAATAAACGCTAGCGCTAGCCCTAAAAAACAACCAGCCAAACTTTTGCCAAGCCAAGTTGGTTTTATTTTTTGCCTTTGTGCAGATGACATTATTTAACTTCCTTGTGTTTAATCAGGCTTACGAACGGAATTATTATTAAAGCGAGCATTATCATTAAAATGATAAAAAATACGGCTGCCGCATTAGAAAAAGCATATAAGGCTAATGGTATTGCAATAACAAAAAGGATAAATGCGAGCTTGCGCCAGCTTTTATTAATGGGTTTGCTTAGAAGTCGTTGGTGGCGGTTACTAAGATAAAACAGGGATGTAGCAGTAAATAAAATAAGAGAAAGGGTAAGTTGCAACATAAATTAAAACACTTATTAATGATGTTGCTATTCTAAATGATAACTAAACTCAATTGCAACAAGTGTGTGTTTGTGCTATTTTTTCGAAAAATAAAACAACTATCCATAAAAGGAAATAACTGTGGTAGCTTCATTTAAGCCTAATAAACTTTCACTACTGATTACAAGCTCTTTGTTATTGGCTCAAAGCAATGCATTTGCTGATGAAACAAGTCGCGAATCAATAGATACAATTATTGTAACAGGCGAAAAAATCGAAAGGTCACTCAAAGATACGATTACATCGGTTGCAGTGGTAGATAAGTCACTATTAGAAAATGGACAACTAGGTTCTGTTTCAGAAGCTTTGGCAGAAATGGCAAATGTAGTGGTACTTACTGGAGCCGTGCCAGACATGCGCGGTGTGTCGGGTAATGGTGGTGCAACAGGTTTTAACTCATTTAGTGGTGGCTCTAAAGCAAGAGTATCAACGCTTGTTGATGGTGTAAGTCAGCCGTTTGTAGCTGATTTAACCGGTGATACAGGTTTGTGGGATATAGATCAAATAGCGGTATACCGTGGACCGCAGTCAACTAGCAATGGTCGTAATAGCATTGGTGGTGCAGTTTATATGACAACCAAAGCACCAACACAAGATTTTGAAGGTGCTGTACGCGTTGGGTATAGAAATCAAGATAGTTACCTTGATACAGCCGCTGTTGTTTCGGGGGCTTTAATTGAGGATGTACTAGCATTTCGTTTGTCTACTCAATATGTAAATGGTGAAACCTTTAGCAACCCAACGATACATGAAACCAATCCAACAGATAAAAACTTAAATAAGCTTAATACCAGTAGTACGCGTGCAAAATTACTGTATACCCCAACAACAGATTTAGCTGTACAGCTAACTTACTCTACCTACAGTGAAGAGGGTAATACAGGTCGTAAGTACTTTGAAGGTGATGAACCGTTTGATTATGTGCCTTTATTTCAGCGTGATATGGATACCCAGTCAGACACGACTCAGGTAAATATTGATTATAAAATAAATGATAACTTTTCGTTCGATATACTACTCGCATATATGGATTATGAATGGGGCTTTGAAGCATATGAGGCACTTGCCAGTGCGGAGTCTGATATTTCTATGGATGAAAAAAATATCACAATTGATAGTAAATTAAACTTTGGCTTAAATAGTGATTTTTATTCGGGCTTTGTAGGTATTGCTTATTTTGACCGTGAACAAGACTTTAAAAGCGTTGGTGCAACCAATTATTTTGGTGACGATAGTAGTGACTCTAAAGCAATTTATGGCGAAACAAGCTTTGAGTTAACAAATGAGCTTACGTTAACAGCGGGGCTGCGAGTTGAGCGTGAAGAACAACTTCGTAATTTTGATATGGCTTTTGGTGGCAGCAGATTAGTTGAGCAATTAGATAATTCTAATACGATAAAACTACCTACGGTAGCTGTTCAATATAAAGTAACTAATAACACTACCTTATCGGCAAGTGCTCGTCGTGGTTATAACGCTGGTGGTGGTGCCTTAGATTTTGCTGCACAAGAATACTATTACTACGAGCAAGAATCAGTAAATACCTATGAAGTAGGCTCGCGTAGCGTACTAAATAATGGTGATTTAAATATTAGTGCTAATATTTTTTACAATAACTTTAATGGTTATCAAGCCTTAAGCTCAAGTCGAAAAATCACTAATATTGACGATGCGCATAGCTATGGCTTAGAACTTGAAGCATATAGCATGCTAGGTGAGCAATGGCAGTTACATGCAGGGCTAGGTTTATTAAAAACTAAAATAGATGAATCAGCGACTTATTCAGATGCAGTGGGTAACGAATTAAACTCAGCACCAGAGCTAACTGCAAGTTTAGGTTTATCGCATTGGTTTACTGATAGCTTAAAGTTAAATGTGAGCGCTAATTATGTAGACGATTACTATGGCGATTTAACTAATACAGAAGAGCGTGTTGCCGGAGGTTATACAATTACGCGTGCAACAATAAGCTATAACAGCGATCATTGGTTGGTGAGTGCTTTTATTAATAATGCATTAGATGAAGAAGCATTTACGTCAGTTGAGCCTGCAAGTGGTCCCTACCCAACGGGTTATGTTGCGGTAGTGAATCCTCAAACGTTAGGTGCTTCAGTAACGTATCGTTTTTAACGTGAATTAATTAAGTAATGAGGATGACTATTAAAATTAAGCAGTAAATTTTAATAAACAAAGTAGCCCTATTATTTTAGGGCTTTTTGTTGCGTGCAGATTATTTTGCATTATTTACCTTTGCTAGTAACTCTATAACTTTTTGTTGACCAAATGTTTGTGCAAATTGCTCTGCCGTTTGACCTGCTTTGTTTTGATGCGCGTTATCGCAATCAAGTGATACAAGTGTTTTAGCTATACTAAATTCACCTCTAAAAATAGCCGCCATAAGCGCTGTGTTACCTCGGTTATCTTCTAAACAGGCATTAGCGCCTAAGTGCAAAAGCGTGTTTACCGTGTTTTTATTGCCATGATAAGTGGCAATCATTAATGCGGTGTAACCTTTATTGTTGTAGCTGTCGATAGGAATACCGGCATCTACAAATTGCTCTATTACAGCGGTGTCGTTTGTACGTGCTGCGGCAAAGTAATAAGCAAATAAGCTTTGGTATTGAGTTTGGGCGGTTGTTGGCTCATTTACAGCGCTTTGTTGTTCATTACCAAAGCTTGAAAAGCTCATCACTAAAGTAAGTATAATAAGTAATTTACGCATACGGTTTACCTTTTTAAAAAAAGAGGAAAGCTAGACTTTCCTCAATAACTTACAGGTTGGGTAATCTATTAAAGCTTAGCGGCTAGTTGTTTAACCATTTTAAGGTCGCCGTTTACAGCTTTAGTTAAGTGTGTACCGTATTCAGTATCAGCTTTGTAAAAGTGGCTAAGCATTTTGTGTTTAACACTGCTGTTTTGCACTTTGCCTAAATCGCCTGCTAGGTTATTAATTAGGTTTGTACGTTCTTGCTTGCTAAAACCACGGTATATAACACCTGCTTGCGCGAAGTTTTGCTGCTTTTTAATCGCGGCTTGTTGTACAAAGCCTTTAAGCTCTGTGTTACTTCTACGTGCAATTGGGTTTTCAGCTACGTTTTCTTGGCTTGGCTGGTAGTTCACATTGCTTGTCGTGTTACCAATATTCATTGCGCCGTCTTGGTTGTAGTTAACCACTTCAACTTTTGCACGGTTAATTGGCAATTGCTGGTGGTTAGCACCTAGGCGGTACATTTGTGTATCAGCGTAAGAAAACATACGACCTTGTAATAAACGGTCTTCTGAAGGCTCAATACCTGGAATAATGTTTGCCGGTGCCATTGCTACTTGTTCCGTAGATTGGAAGAAGTTAGTTGGCATACGGTTTAAGGTCATTGTTCCTACTTTAGTTTCTTTAATGTCTAACCACATTTTTGTTGCATCTAACGGGTTGTAATCAAAGTCATCAAGTTGCGATGGATCAAGCGTTTTAATGTACAGATCCCATTTAGGGAAATTGCCTCTGTTTATTTCAGTGTATAAATCTTGTGTTAAATGCTGAAAGTTTTGGCTTTGTACTTTTGCCACTTCTTTTGCGTCAAGGTTATCAATACCTTGCTGGCTTACCCAATGAAACTTAACGTATTTAACATCGCCCGATTTATTAATCATTTTGTATGCATGTACACCCCAACCGTCCATTTTACGAAGACTTGCTGGTGTACCGTAGTCGCTGTAAACCCACGTTAGCATTTGTGTAGAACCTGGTTCGTGCGAGAAAAAATCGAATACGCGGTTAGGATCTTGAATGTTATCAACCGGAGATGGCTTTAAAGAGTGCACCATGTCTGGAAATTTGATTGCATCACGAATAAAGAACACAGGTAAGTTATTACCTACTAAATCCCAGTTACCTTGGTCTGTGTAAAACTTAGTTGCAAAGCCACGTGGGTCACGCAGTGTTTCTGGGCTACCTTTAGAGTGAATTACAGATGAAAAGCGAACAAATACGTCTGTTTCTTTACCTGCTTGTGCAAACGGTGCTGCAATTGTTAAATCGTCTAGCTCTTTTGATGCTACAAACACACCGTGTGCGCCAGTACCACGAGCATGCACAACACGCTCAGGAATACGCTCACGTGCAAAGCGTTGTAGCTTTTGAATTAGTTGCACGTCTTCTAGTAATACACTGCCACGTTCGCCTGCAGTAATTGAATTTTGGTTGTCGCCAACAGCTGCGCCGTTATCTTTAGTAAGTGTTGTTGCTGCGCTTGCCGGTAATGCCATTGCAAGTGCTAGTGCAGTTAGTGTTAATTTTGTTTTGTTTATTTGAGTATTCATTGTCGACCTCATCTATTTAAAAGTGCCGGCAGTGGTGCAGGCTGTTAATCTGTTAACGATAGTATTGATTTTATTAACTTCGGTAAAACTGATTAATTAGATTGATGTGATTTGTAAAACAGATGAAATAAATTAACAGGAGCACTTTTTACGTTAACGGAATTTTTTTATTACGACCTTGGTCGCAATATGCTTTTATAAAGTTGATTAAATACAAAGGTTTTTAGTTTTATCTGAGTGTATTTTCACCAAGCTGGTGCGTTTTATACTTACAGTGTGTTGACATATTCGTGCAATAAAGGGAATATGCTCAATCGGTGGGCTTATGCTCATTATTGAGTTGCACTAAAAAGCTGCACAATATTAATCGCGCTTAACTCGTTATACTTAAATTAGCTAAACCAAACAGTTTTAATAAGGTGACAAGATGAATACTAATATTGAGCTAGTGATATTTGATTGTGATGGCGTTGTTATTGATAGCGAAATTTTAAGCGCACAAGTACTCATTAATATGCTTGTTGAAAAAGGCGTTGAGATTGACCGCGCTTATGTACAGCAACACTTTTTAGGCTGCAACTTTAAAACAGTAAGCCAAAAAATAGCGGATGCATTTAATGTCACTCTTCCTGAAAGCTTTGAAGGTGACTACCGCGAAGCACTGTTAAACGAATTTGAAACAGGGCTAACCACGACTGACGGTATAAAAGACGTACTTAACAATTTAGCTGTGCCTATTTGTATAGCTACTAGCAGCAGCCCAGCACGCACCGCAAAAGCGTTGAGCGTAGTGAGTTTAAGTAAGTACTTTAGCGATACGGTTTTTACCAGCAGCGAAGTTAAGCGTGGCAAACCAGCACCCGATTTATTTTTACATGCAGCTAAACAAATGGGTGTAAAGCCAGAGCATTGTTTAGTGATTGAAGACAGTAAAGCCGGCGTAAGTGCAGGAATTGACGCTAACATGCAAGTACTGCATTACAGCGGTGGGCAACATATGCAAGGCTCTGTTAATCATGTACACAGTGCTTACCCAAATGTTGATCATTTAACGCATTGGCAAGATTTTTTTAGTGCATACCCTGCACTTAAAAAGCAGTAAACACGCAGCTTTTTAAATAAACAAAGTTTTAAACGCGATTTGCTCGCCTTACACACTGACAGGCAAGCAAACGCAAAATATAAATGTAGATGGTTTTGCTTTACTAAAAATAAAACAAAACATGGCAAAACATCATGCGTTTATAAGCCAAATTATAAAAGGCAAAGTATTTAGGTATTAAATGCTTTGCTGTTAACAATAGGAAATACCATGGCAACGAGTCCACACACACAAACATTTAAAGATGTAAACGAAGAGCAACTTCCTGTTGCTAATAATAAGCTTCATGGCTGGAAACATTTTGCAGGGCTATATGCTGGCGAACATGTTGCGGCTACTGAATTTGTTATTGGTGCAACGTTTGTTGCATTAGGCGCTTCAACCATCGACATTCTACTGGGTTTATTAATAGGTAACCTGTTAGCAATGTGTTCTTGGTGGCTGATTACTGCACCCATTGCAGTAGAAACCCGCTTAAGTTTATATAACTACTTAAACAAAATCGCTGGTAACTCAATGACCAAGCTCTATAACTGGGCTAACGTGGTTATTTTTAGTGTTATATCGGCCGCCATGATCACGGTATCCTCCACCGCCGTGCGGTTTTTGTTTGATATACCTGCGCAACTTGATTGGTATCCAAATAGCTTTTGGTTTGTAGCCATTGTTTTAGCTGTTGGCTCTATTGTTGTGTTTGTTGCGATGTATGGCTTTTCTACGGTTGCTGACTTTTCGAAACTGTGCGCGCCGTGGCTATTTGTTATATTTATTGCAGGTTCGTTCGCGTTATTCCCTGAGCTTTCAAATCACGTATTAGGTTCTACCTCTTTAACTAGCTTTAGCGACTTTATGACCATAGGCGACTCCTCCATATGGACGGGCACCAATGCCGATGGTGAAAAAGGCATTGGCCTATTAGAAGTGATTGGCTTTGCATGGGCTGCTAACTCAATTACTCACTTTGGTTTAATCGACATGGCTATTTTTAGATTTGCTAAACGCAAAAGCTATGGCTTGTTTTCTGGCGTGGGCATGTTTTTTGGTCATTACTTAGCGTGGATCTCTGCCGGTATTATGGGCGCAGGTGTTGCGGTATTACTTAAAACAACTATTTCATCACTTGATCCGGGCGATGTTGCATACCATGCATTAGGTTGGACCGGCTTTGTTATTGTAATTATTGCCGGTTGGACTACAGCTAACGCAAACCTTTACCGTGCAGGTCTTGCAGCACAATCTATATTTGTTAATCAATCACGTGAACGCACAACCGCTATTGTAGGTGTTGTAACCGTGATTATTGCGTGTTTCCCGTTTGTATTTTCACAAATGCTTCCGCTACTTACCTACGCAGGTTTATTAGTTGTACCAGTAGGCGGCATTGTGTTTGCTGAGCATGTGTTATTTCCTAAAATTGGCCTAACACGTTACTGGGCTAAATATAAAAACATTACTCGCAGCGTACCGGCTATAGCATCTTGGGCGTTAGCACTTGTGTTTGGGTTTGGTTTAAATGCTATTGATGTAATGTCGTTTTACTACTTGTTTATTCCTACGTGGATTTTCACAATCGTTATTTATACGCTTTTAGCTAAAAAATACGGCGCCGGTGAAGATTACACACAAGAGATTGAAGCAGAAGAGCAAGAGCAACGTGATATCAAAGAATATCAAGCTGCTGAAGCTAAAGACATTCCAAAGCCAGTAATTGACAGCTCTGTATTTACCAAAGTACTTAATGCGGTTTCTACGGTTTCACTGGTTATTATTTTTATATTTGCCAGCCAGGTGATGTTTTTCAGTGAAACTATGAGTATGTACAGCGCTAATAAATCGCAATTCGAAATAGCCTGTTTTATTTGTACTGTTATTTATTTTGTTACTGCGTACTGGTCGTTAAAACGCCATAAAGTACTCAATACAGCATCGTAATTACTTATCGTAATACAGTATCGTAATTTATATTTTATTTTTGTTTAGTAAGGTCGCACCATGACGCAACATCAACACACTGACGCTCTAGTTACAGGGCTAAACCAACAAAGCTTGGCTCAATTACCAAGCCATGTTGATACACCAACCTACGACCGTAGCGCAGTTAAAGCCGGTATTGTTCATATTGGCGTGGGCGGTTTTCATCGTGCTCATCAAGCGGTATATGTTAACGAGCTTTTAAAAACTCCAGGCTCTGAACAATGGGGCATATGTGGTGTTGGCCTTTTAGAGGGTAACCGTGGTCTGCGTGATATTTTAAAGCAGCAAGATTACCTTTATACGCTTACTGTTAGACACCCAGACGGTAAAATAGATAACAAAGTAATTGGCTCAATGATCGACTTTTTGTTTGCTCCAGAGGACAAACAAGCGGTAATTAATAAGCTAGCGCACAGCGATACTAAAATTGTGTCGCTTACTATTACCGAAGGCGGTTACAACTTTAACCCTGCAACGGGCGAGTTTGATTACAGTAATCCAGATATTATTAACGACATTAATAACCCGAACGACCCAATTACAGCGTTTGGTTACATTACTGCTGCGTTAAAACTGCGTAAAGAGCAAGGCCAAGGCGCATTTACAGTGCAGTCGTGCGATAACATTCAGCACAACGGTAACGTAACACGCAAAATGCTTTTAGCCTTTGCTACAGAGCAAGACAAAGACCTAAGTGAGTGGATTGAGCAAAACGTATCGTTTCCAAATGCGATGGTTGACCGTATTACACCGGTATCTAAAAAGAGTGATATTGATTACGTGGTTGATGCATATGGTGTTAGCGACGAGTGGCCAATTACCTGTGAGTCGTTTACACAATGGGTAATAGAGGACACATTTAGTGACTCTCGCCCAAATTGGGACGTTGTTGGTGCACAGTTTGTTACTGATGTAACGCCTTATGAAACCATGAAAATACGCTTACTTAATGCAGGGCATTCTGTGCTTGGTTTATTAGGTTCAATCCATGGCTATGGCACTATAGACGAAACGGTATCTGATGAATTATTTGCCACATACCTGCGTGCTTTTATGGATAAAGAAGTAACGCCAAATCTTGAACCACTTGAAGGCATTGATCTTGAAAGCTACAAAGATACGTTAATAGAGCGTTTTGCTAATCCTAATATTAAAGACAGCCTAGCGCGTATCTGTAGTGAAAGCTCAGCTAAACTGCCTAAGTTTTTAATTGCTACAATTAACGAAAACCTAGTACAAGGTCGCGATGTATCACTGGCAACGCTTGTTATTGCTACTTGGTGCTTATACAGCGATAAGGGTTTAAGTGAAAACGGCGAAAAGCTTGAAATTCAAGATGCGATGCACAAAGAGCTTAATTCTTACGCGCAAGAGACTCAAACTAGCCCGATTGCATTTTTAAAGTTAACGAGCTTGTTTGGTAAGCTTGAGCATAACGAAACGTTTACTGCTGAATATAAAAAGTCGATTGCTGCGTTGTATGCACCTAATAGTAAAATTAAAGCCATTATGCAGGCTGTATTTGATCAAAAGAGTAACTAATTATGAGCATTTTAATTAATCATAAATCAGGCGAAAACGTAAGTGTTAGCTGCTTTGGCGAAGTGCTGTGGGATTGTTTTGATTCAGGTAAACGCTTAGGTGGCGCGCCACTTAATATGTGTGTGCGTATTAACTCACTAGGCATTAAAGCCGACATGATCAGCGCTGTTGGTAACGACGAGTTAGGCGCTGAGTTACTAGGCGAAATTACTAGCAAAGGCGTAAGCTGCGAATACATTGCTATTAATAGTGACAAAAAAACTAGCACGGTTGAGGTAACACTCGACAGTGGTGGCTCAGCAAGTTATGAAATAGTGGCAGACACTGCGTGGGATAATATAGCGCTTACTGATGAGTTACTTAGTAAAGTCAAAAGTAGTGATGTATTTGTATTTGGCAGCTTAATTGGGCGAAGCGAAGCGTCTTTAGCAACGTTAAATCAATTAGTTGATGTAGCAAACTTCAAAGTGTTTGACGTAAACCTACGTGCACCGCATTACAAGCTAGAAACACTTGTAGATTTAATGAATAAAGCAGACTTTATTAAATTAAACGATGAAGAGCTATACGAAATAGCAAAAGCGATGGGTTGTAAGTTTCATTCGCTTGAACAAAATTTAGCGTTTATAGCACAGCAAACAAATACCGATTACTTATGTGTAACCAAAGGTAGCCACGGTGCTTTATTAACAATCAAAGGCGAGAATTTTTATAATTCAGGTTATTTAATTAGCGTAATTGACACTGTTGGCGCAGGGGATTCGTTTTTAGGTTCGTTAATTTATCAGCTTTGTAGCAACGACGACGCGCAATATGCCGTTGACTTTGCATGTGCCGTTGGAGCAATGGTCGCCGAAAGTTCTGGCGCAACACCTACTTTAACGCATCAACAAATTAGTGAGTTTATGAACCCACTTTAAAAAACATTGTGTGTGAAAGCGGTTATAACGTAAAAGTTTAACCGCTTTTTTTGTGCCCAAAATAAGACGAGTGTAATAAATACTCAATGTGGAGCGTTAAGTGTGCAGGTTGCGTAAATAGTGGCTTATATCGATTATTGTATTAGCTAAACGTCTTATTGTTTGAGGGTTGAAGCTTTGTTATTGTTCGTCGATTATTCACGGATTGAAAAGGCGGGGCGACACACAATGCGCTCTATAACTAAAATACAAAAAGAGAAACGTGCTTTATGATCATCTTTTTTATCTGCCTCACTATTTTAATAATGGGCTATAAGTTTTACAGCCCATTTGTTGAAAAACAAGCCGGTTTGGATTCAACTGCTGACACACCACAAAAACGCTTTAGCGAAGGTGTTGATTACGTAGCTATTCACCCTGTACGAGCATTTTTAATTCAGTTTTTAAACATTGCTGGCGTAGGTCCAATATTTGGCCCAATTTTAGGTGCTTTATACGGACCAGTTGCACTAGTATGGATTGTACTTGGTAATGTTTTAGGTGGCGCTGTACACGACTTCTTCTCAGGTGTAATGAGTATAAAAGAAGACGGTAAAAGCCTACCAGAAATCGCAGGCCATTATTACAACGTCGTATTTAAAGGCTTTATGCTTGTATTTACTGCCATGCTACTGTTTTTTGTAGGTGTAGTATTTATTATGAGCCCTGCAGGTTTGCTAAGTAACCTTGATTTTTTTGAAGGTACAATACTGGCAAATAATACCTTTTGGGTACTCGCTATTTTAGCGTATTACTTTTTAGCTACCTTGCTACCAATTGATAAAATTATCACTAAGTTTTACCCAATTTTTGGTGCGCTAATGATTGTAATGACAGTGGCAATTGCTATTTCATTACTTATTAATGCGCCGCACTTACCGGTACCAAGTGACTTTTTAGCTTACTTTGAAGCTGACCACGCACATGACTTTTTAGAGCCAAACCCAGATGGATTACCAACATGGCCATTGTTATTTATAACAATTACCTGTGGTGCTATTAGTGGTTTTCACTCTACTCAAGCGCCAATTATTGCGCGCTGTTTAACTAACGAAAAATACGTACGTCCAGTTTACTACGGCGCTATGATGTGTGAAGGTATTGTAGGTTGTGTATGGGCACTTGCTGGTATTGCAGCGTTCCCAGATGGTTACGCGGGCTTAAAGGCATTGCTTGATCAAGGTGGTCCAGGTTTAGTTGTAAACCATGTAGCTAACAGTTACTTAGGTGTATTTGGCGGTATAATGGCAATTATTGCAGTAGCCGTTTTCCCAATTACTTCTGGTGATACAGCGTTCCGCTCACTACGTTTAACAGTTGTTGATGCGTTTAATATTCCGCAAAGTTTACGTAATCGCTTATTAGTGGCTGTACCTATACTTACTATTGCTTACTTTATGACGAAACTCGATTTTTCATTAATTTGGCGCTACTTTGCATTTTCAAATATGCTGCTTTCTACAAGCGTATTATGGCTTGCCACTAAGTACTTGTTTGACCGTGGTACATTCCATTGGATTGCGAGTGTTCCTGCTGTTATAGCAACTGCGGTAACGGTTTCTTATATTGGTACTGCCGCAATTGGTCTTAACTTATCAAGTGATTTAGGTAAACCTATTGGTGCTGTAGTAACAGTGATTGGCTTAATTGTTTTAGCTATTGTGCACTCTAAGCATAAAGTTAAACCAACAGCGGTTTAATAATAATCACATAAGTTATTTCAAGCATTAAAAAAGCGAGCTATTCATAATGAATAGCTCGCTTTTTTTGTGTACTAAATTTAGGTATTACTGAGTTGCAAGTTCAAAGTAACTGTTATCGTCGAGCGTTTTGCTTATCATCATAGCGCCCTCAAGCAAGCTCACTGTTTGAATAGCTGCTTTAGTAGGGTTGAGTTCACCATTAGCTAAATGCGCAGCGCTAAGCCATGTTAAATTTTGATTAAAAAAGCGTTTTACTTCAAGGCGTACTTTATCTGGAAGGCTATCGCTTTCGGCTCCTAGCAAACCACATAAACACATTTTACGATCGGTTACTAATGCACTTCTAAAAAGCTGAGTGTACACATCAATAGGATTTTTACCGCTTGCTTTAAGCTCGTTTGGCTCGCCTAACGCAGCTAAAAAAGAATTAGTATATTGATGAGCAAGCTCAGCACCTAAATCGGCCTTAGTCGGAAAGTGATAGTGCACACTGGCGCTCTTAATTCCAACTTCGCTTGCGAGCTCTCTAAAACTAAAATTACTGTATCCGCCAAGGCGCACCTTGTTTTCAGCTGCTTTTAATAACGCTTCTTTTTTACTCACTTTTAATATTTTCCTATCTGCAGTAATACCAATTTTATTAAAACATGATCATTGTATCGCATTAAACAACTCACTAACTGCGTTAAAAATTATTCATATAGAATAACTAGATGTCATAATTTTCGCCTTGTTATTGCGCTATTTTCTTAGCGCAATAATAGATCACTTATTTAATGCAATTGGTATAGCAAAATTATCGACCAGTAGGTAGTTATTTACAAGCGTTTTTATTTTTAAGCAACCCCCTAATTTTATTATGAATTAAGTTAAATCCTATAAATCAGAAAAATTTAAACGTTGACTTAAATTTAGTTTAATATTATAAATTACCTATCGGTAGGTAGGTTGCTGCCATTAATTCACTTTTAAACAATAAAGATAGAGATTGCTATGAAAATTTATGATGTAGAAAACTTTCCAAACCCACTTCGTGTTCGTATCGCTTTAGCTGAAAAAAATGCCACTGCAAATGTTGAGTTTGTACCTGTTGATTTATTAAATGGTGAGCACAGAACAGAAGCCTTCTTAGCTAAAAATCCATTAGCAGGTGTGCCCGTATTAGAGCTAGATGACGGCACGTTTATATCAGAAAGTACCGCTATTACTGAGTATATTGATACCGCATTTGAAGGCCCATCTTTAATGGGTGAAACCGCAAAAGAGCGTGCAGTAATTAACATGATGCAAAAACGCGCAGAATCTATGGTGCTTGACGCTGTGGCAACTTACTTTCATCATGCAACTGATGGCTTAGGTCCAGAGCTTGAAACGTATCAAAATGTGGCTTGGGGTGAAAAACAAGGCGAAAAAGCACGCCAAGGGTTTAGCTATTTTAATGATGTACTAGCGCAATCGGCATTTGTTGCTGGTGAACAATTTAGTATTGCTGATATAACATTGTATGCTGGACTGGTATTTGCTGGATTTGCACAAATAGCAATCCCGAATGAGTTAACCCATTTAGTTGCATGGCAAGAAAAAGTAGCAAAACGCCCAAGTGTTGCTGGTTAATTAGGTTGTTAGTTTAAAATTTAAGTGGAGTTACGGTTAGGAGCCAAATATGAAAATTGCTGCCGATTTTAGTAAACGAGTTGTGGTACATAGCGAAATGCTACCGTGGGTTGCATCGCCAATGGCGGGTGTTGATAGACGAGCACTGGACCGTGTGGGCGACGAAGTTGCTCGCGCAACGACTATTGTTCGTTATGCACCTGGCAGTGAATTTTCGCCGCATGTTCATACAGGCGGTGAAGAGTTTGTTGTGCTTGAAGGGGAATTTCAAGATGAACATGGTGACTTTGTGGCAGGTTCTTATATCCGTAACCCACCGCAATCAAAGCACAAACCGGGGTCTGAAAATGGCTGCGTTATATTTGTAAAGTTATGGCAGTTTCAGCCAGATGATCGAACCCACGTGCGTTTACAAACGGACTTGATGCAAAGTACGGCGCACCCTAGTTTTAAAAATGTAGCCGTAACCCCTTTATACAAAGACGATTTTGAAGACGTAAGCTTGTTGGACTTTAAGCCCAACGCCTGCATGGTTATAAGCGCAAAAGGCGGAGCAGAGCTGCTAGTACTTGAAGGCTCATTTGATGAGCAAGCCGATACCCTTGTAAAAAACAGTTGGTTAAGAGTGCCTATTAATAGCTCTGTTAACGTTAAAGCGGGAAGTAATGGTGCAAAAGTATGGCTTAAAACGGGCCATTTAACTGATGTAGAAAACCAGATATCTCGCGTACAAAATGCGTAATTGAGTCGTTTATTTGAGACTATTTAATGATCTAGCTCAGGACTATTTATTGATTTAGTTCAGGACTAATTAATTTTAGAAGGTGTACTTTTACCACTCAGCCTATTTAAGGAGAGCAGTAATGGTACACACAACACATGGTTTATCGATTGGTCTTGAACGTGCAGGAAGAGAGTTTTTTTTAAAACTTAAAGCCGTTGGTACGCTTACTCACGACGACTACAAAATAATTACCCCAATGATAAACTCAGCTCTTGGCGAAGTTAAGCACCCAGTCGTGAACGCCTTAATAGATGGTAGCGAACTTGAAGGCTGGGAACTACGCGCAGCGTGGGATGACTTAAAGTTAGGTGTTAAACACTCTAAAGAATTTAAAAAAGTAGCTATTTACGGTAATAAAGAGTGGCAAGCTCGAATGGCAAAAATAGGTAACTGGTTCATATCGGGTGAGGTTCAATACTTTGAAAATGCTACCGCAGCCATAGATTGGCTAGATGAATAGCTTGATTGAAAAAATTAAATTAAAGCACTCTTATCGAGTGCTTTTTTGCTCTATGAGTAACATTGTTAGGTAGTTACATTCGGTTTATTTCAATTGTTAATACTGCTCTATTAAAATACACTCATTATTATTGAGCAAATTACACATTATAAAAACAATGAAACAAGTACTTACCTTTATTACATTCCTGATATTTTCGACATCGATACATGCAAAAGATAACAACATATTCACGCCGGTGAGCGATCTTTTTTTGGCTGTTTCTAACGTTGACCACACGCAAATGCGTGCAGCCGTTGATGATTCATTTTTACTTTTAGAGCACGGTGAAGTGTGGACTATTAATGACTTTATAAATGTTGTTAAGCCTTCTGACTTTATAAGAACTAATTATTTTAGTGTTATAAATTCGCGTGTAGTGGGTGATGTTGCTTTTATTAATTACTGGAATAAAGCCAATATTAAAAACACCGAAAGAAGTATTGATATTTATTGGTTAGAAAGTGCCGTTGTATCAAAAGTGGGCGACAAATGGTTGTTATCGCAAATGCACTCTACTCGGTTACCCCAAGATGAAATACCAAAAGGTGTCACTTTTATAAAGCAATAGATATAACTCTAACTTAAAGCCCAGTAGTAATATGGGGCTTTAATCATTTAAATTATATCAGCCAACTCAGGTAATGCCCCTTTAGGGCTAATGTCGGCACTCTTTAGGCGCAATGCCAAAGGTTTGTTTAAATAGGCGACTAAAGTGGCTCGCGCTATTAAATCCAACATCAAAGCAAACTTTACTAATTGCATGGCCTTGTAGTAATTGAGTACGCGCTTTTTTTAGTCTTAACTGTTGCTGCCAAAGGGCTGGGGTAGTGCCAAATGCAAGTTTAAACTGCTGATAAAACTTGCTGCGGCTCATGCAGGCTATTTTGCACAAGGTGTTTATGTCGAGCGTTTCACTTAAGTGTTCTTCAATATAAAGCAGGGCATCGCTCACTTTTGTTTTAAGGCGTGGCTTATCGCAGCTAGCCAGCAATAGCTCGCGGCTTTGTTGTTGTAATAAACGGGTGATCAATTCGTTTAACGACAAATCAATCAAGTAATGTCGCTGTGCGCCTTGCTCACTAAATAAATGCACCATGCGCTCTAATAATTGCTGCGTTTGAATATTATGTTGGGTATGCACTAACTGAGGTACATATTCAAATAAGCCATCGTGTGCAAAGTTTTGCTGCATGTTAAGCGCATTCGCCACAGCGTTTATTTTATCTTTGCTAATTTCAATAGCTAAACAAGTAGTTGGGGCGTGCATTGTTGCTTGTGGAAAATCAATTAAAACACCTTGCTCTGGCGCTAATACAAACGACTCGTGTGGTAAAAATGCTTTATGGTATTGGCTGCTTTCTACGTGCATTACCTTTTTGCCGCTAAGCATGGCACAAAACAGCAGCTCGTTTGAGTGCAGTGCCACCTTTTGCGCGCTTTGATACGTGTCGTAAATACTCAACTCACTGCTATCTGCAGCGAATGTGACTTTGTTTTCTATTAATACATCAAGTTGTTGGCGTTTTTTGTTTAACTGAGATGTGTGCATATCAATCCTTTAGGTTTTTATTAGTTTGGACTCACAGACAACTTTTGTGGACAGCTAATCAAGTTTTTAGGCGCTTGTTAGGCTAATGTCAAACAACACTGATTAAATATAAAGCATTTTGTTTTATATAAATGTTCGACCTTTAGCTAACAACAATAAAGAGAGCACACACATGATATATGCAAATCCAGGTAGCGACGGCGCACTCGTAAACTTTAAGCAACAATACGGAAACTACATTGGCGGAGAGTGGGTAAAGCCTGTAAATGGCCAATACTTTGATAATATAAGCCCAGTAAACGGTAAGGTATTTTGCCAGATACCGCGTTCAGACAAAGACGACATAGAGCTGGCTCTCGACAAAGCGCATGCAGTGCGAGAGCAATGGGGCACAACGTCGGTGACCGACCGAAGTAACATACTGCTAAAAATAGCCGACCGAATTGAGCAAAACCTAGAGTTACTAGCTGTTGCCGAAACATGGGATAACGGTAAAGCAATTCGTGAAACACTCGCTGCTGATATTCCGCTAGCGGCAGATCACTTTCGCTACTTTGCAGGGTGCCTACGATCGCAAGACGGCACTATAGGTGAAATAGACGCAACCACCGTTGCGTATCATTTTCATGAGCCACTAGGGGTTGTTGGGCAAATTATTCCGTGGAACTTCCCTATTTTAATGGCCGCCTGGAAACTAGCGCCAGCACTTGCTGCAGGTAACTGTGTAATTTTAAAACCGGCTGAGCAAACACCAGCTTCTATTTTAGTTTTAATGGAGATAATTGGCGATTTACTCCCTGCAGGCGTATTAAATATAGTAAACGGCTTTGGTAAAGAAGCAGGTGAAGCACTGGCAACAAGCAAGCGTATCGCTAAAATTGCATTTACAGGTTCAACGCCTGTGGGCTCACATATTTTGAAATGCGCTGCTGAAAATATTATTCCTTCAACGGTCGAGCTCGGTGGTAAATCACCTAATATATTTTTTAATGATGTAATGGAAAAAGACGATGCGTTTTTATCCAAAGCTATTGAAGGCGCCGTGCTTGCTTACTTCAACCAAGGCGAGGTGTGTACGTGCCCATCAAGGCTGTTTATTCAAGAAGACATTTACGAGCAGTTTATTGAGCGAATACTCGAACGTACCTTAAAAATTAAACGCGGAAACCCGCTAGATAGCGAAACTATGGTTGGCGCACAAGCTTCAAAAGCGCAATTTGATAAAATACTGAGCTACATTGAAATAGGCAAAAAAGAAGGCGCTGAAGTACTCACTGGCGGTAATGTAGAGCAGCTAAGTGATGACTTAAACGGTGGTTACTACATACAACCTACGTTATTAAAGGGCACAAACGATATGCGTGTGTTCCAAGAAGAAATTTTTGGCCCTGTTATTTCAATGTCGACCTTTAAAGATGAAGCCGAAGCACTCGAGCTTGCCAACAGCTCTGAGTTTGGTTTAGGTGCTGGTGTGTGGAGCAGAAACATGAATCGTGCTTATCGTATGGGTCGCAAAATAGAAGCAGGGCGAGTGTGGACTAACTGTTATCACATGTACCCAGCACACGCTGCGTTTGGTGGTTATAAAAAATCAGGAATAGGGCGCGAAACGCACAAACTGGCACTGGAGCACTACCAACAAACTAAAAACCTATTAGTGAGCTACAGCGAGGATCCGCTCGGCTTCTTTTAAATAAAGAGCCTAAGCTTTAAATAAACAACCATTAAGTAATAATGCCAGCGCTACCTATTTGTAGCGCTTTTTTTATAGGCAATCAACCGTTGATAATGGCCATGTAGTCCAACATTTTAGCGTTGCAGAAAATAACATTATAATGACGGTGTTTACGAGTCCTACTTAAAAAGCGCTAATTTAGCGAGTATAGAGTGGTGTAAATATAAGGAGCCTTTAAATAATATTTTTATCCTTCCTCAGTTAAGTAAATTTCTATTTGTAGATCATTACCAAAACAAAGTGCCTCAATGCATCTAATCCACTAAATATGAACTTTTCCAAGCTTATTCATTATCAAAACAATTAGGTTAGCTTTTCTAATGTTTGTATTAACTGCTTAGTCCACTATATTTACTTCTTGTTTACAGTTGTATTTTCGTTGTAAGCAAATAATCTGAAAGTTTTTATAACAACGATAGGTCTATTAAATTGATAAAACGGCGATATTGCTTATCTCCATTGTGCTTGTTTATCAAAATATGAGTGTTTTTATACCAATTCGCTTAATTAAGTGATTTATTTTGAGGATGGAAAAACGTGTTGATAGCTAGGCAAAAAATTCGCTATTTAGTTGTTCTAAACGAGAATTTTTTAACGCAGGTAGCGACACGTCTAGCCCCGCAAAATGATTAAGTATTATTGCGGATTGGTATTATTAACAATCATTGATAAAACAAGAAAAAATATTTTAATCCGGAGCATAAAAATGAAAAAAGTAAATTTAACTAAGGCTTTATTAATCGGCGCATCAGCAGCAGTTTTAAGCGCGGGTGCTGTAGCTGGTCCTAATAGTCAATTAACCGTTGCAGAAGGTGCTTCAGCAAAAGTACAAGAGCAATTTAAAGGCTGGGTAGCTGGTGATAAAGTTCGCGGTCGTAAAGATAAATGTTTTGGTATTGCTTTAGCGGGTGAAAATGATTGTAAAGCAGGTGCAGGAACAAGTTGTGAAGGCACTTCAACTACAGACTTCCAAGCTAACGCATGGACATATGCACCTAAAGGCGTATGTGAATCAGTTGTAACTCCTAATGGTAAAGGCTCGCTTGAAGGTTAATATAGCAGGTTTTCCCCAGTACATTGTTGCTGGGGAGCAATTAGGCGCAGGTCTTAGTTTAAAACCAGAACATCTTGACGACATTTTAGCTTTACCAGTAGAACAGCCCGTTACAAATAATAATCTTTGGTTTGAAGTGCACACAGAAAATTATTTTGTAGCAGGTGGACCTCGGTTAAATTATTTGAGAGCTGTACGTGAAAATTTTGATATTAGTTTTCATGGTGTTGGTGGTTCGTTAGGCTCTGATCATAAAGCCATGCTTGCTCATACTAAACGAGTTAAAGCGTTGATTGATGAATTTCAACCAGCACTGGTATCTGAACATGCAGTGTGGTCTAAGTCTGATGGCAAATATTTTGCAGACTTAATGCCTTTACCTCGCACACAAGACGCTCTTGAATCTTTAATTAATGGGATTGATTGTTACCAGACGGGCATAGGTCGGTCAATTTTAGTAGAAAACCCAAGTAACTATTTAGATTTTATAAGTGATATGGATGAACCTCAGTTTTTAGTTGAGGCAGCTAAGCGTTCTGGTTGTGGCTTACTAATCGATATTAATAACTTATATATCAGTAGTAAAAACACGGGTATTGATGCGCTTGATTATTTAAAGCAGATCCCCGCTGAGCTTGTTGGAGAAATTCATATTGCTGGGCACGATCCGGATCCAGCTCTTGGTCAGTCACTATTGATAGACAGCCATGCAGCACCGGTAGCAACGCCTGTATGGGATTTGCTAGAACAAGCAATTGAGATATTTGGTCAGCGGCCAGTACTTGTTGAGCGAGATGCTAATATTCCATCGTTTGAAGAGCTTATGAGCGAGCGAGAAACTGCGCAAAACTATTTGAATCAAAGTGAGTTACAAAGTCGCTTAAATATATCTCATAAAGAAGTGGTTCGCTGATGAGTACCAATCAATATATTGATGCTTTTACTCGCTATTTACGAACGGGCGATCCGGGTGCAATGGAGCATTTTTGCGAAAATCCATCGCACATTAAAAGATTAGCTGTGTATAGGAACGGGTTTTACAAAGGCTGCGTTGATGCATTGATAGCTAACTTTCCTATGTGTGAAAAAAAAGTAGGTAGTGAGAACTTTCGAAAAATGGCACGACTTTATGTTGACCTTTTTCCGCCAGAGCAGGGCACTTTGGTGGGATATGGATTAAGCTTTCCAGACTTTGTTGCAGGCTTGATTAAAGATAGTGAAATTGAAAATCAGCATATTTTTGAAGTCACTGTAAATCAGCTAAGTACATTAAGTTTATATACGAACTTAGTTGATATTGCGCATTTAGATTACGCGTGGCTAATGAGTTTGATGAGCGCTGATTCAACTGAAACTTTAACTATAGAATATGTTACTCAACTAATGGAGCAAGGTACTGAGCTTACTGAACTTAATGTAAAGCTTAACCCCAGCGTACTGCTACTTAGTGTGAGTGAAGGCGCATTTTTTGAATGGATTTCGCTAAAAACAAATAATAATGATGTCGCTGTAACTAAATCCTCTACTGAGGATTTTATTATGTTATGGCGCTTGCAAGGTGCGGTGCAAGCCCGCTCCCTTTGCGCTGCTGAAGTTAAACTTATGCAGGCCCTACAAGGTACAGGTAGGTCGTTGGGTGAAGCTTTTGATGCAGCAATAACAGTAGATGAAAACTTTGAAGTGAGCGAAGCTTTTACAGCATGCTTACAAAATGAATTATTAGAAATCCAAATCAATTAGTACATTACAAGAGTAGGAACAAATATGGGCATGATAAAAAAAATACAACAACTGTACGTGCAGATGGGAGAGCAGTTATCGCGGTTCTTAGAGCCCATAGCGCTGTTTTTTCTTCGCTTTATGGTCGCTAAAGTATTCCTCGACTCGGGGTTGAGCAAATGGGATGGCTTTTTACAATTTAATGTTGATAAATACGACCTATTTAAATACGAATTTTTCTGTCCAGATCCTGTTAGAGAAGGTGCCTTGCAGCTTTGTGATCCAAAAACATTAGATTATGTTGATGGCTCATTTCTTGTAAAAGTAATTGAAACACTTGCTGTGGTTGCTGGTGTTGTTGAAGTGTTACTCCCAATATTACTGATTATCGGTTTGTTTTCTCGCTTTGCAGCGTTAGGCCTTATTGGTATGACAATGTTTATTCAGCTTGCAGTTTTTCCTACACTGGATCATTGGATTAATCCGGCATCGTGGTGGGCTGTTTCATTATTAGTGATTTTTGCTCGTGGACCTGGCTTTTTATCTATTGATAAGTTACTTGGTTTAGACGCAAAACGTGCAGCAGCTAAATAAGCTTTTGCATATTAAAAGTTAAAAGTTAAAAGTTAAAGGTTAAACGTAACCGGCAGACTAGTGTTATTTAGGTGCCGGTTATTATTTTAGATTAAGTAAACGAATACAAATTAACTCAATAAATTGTGCTGATTTAATATAACTAACCCCAGCCCTGATATTTTCTAATAAAAATACTAAGCCACGCCTAATAGGATCTCCCAATGGAAATAGGATTACTCATTCTTCTTTTTTCAGTTAGTGCTTACTCTATGCTAGCAAAAAAGCTGTCCACAACCATTATTACCGCGCCAATGGTATTTTTAGGTATTGGTTTTGCCGTATCTCAGGCTGGACTTATTAATATAGGCGATGCACATGAAACCGTGTATTTAATAGCAGAAATATCGCTAGTTGTATTATTGTTTTTAGATGCTTCACAAATAAACCTACGCAGATTAAAAAGGCAAAATACATGGCCTTTAAGAATGCTATTGATAGGCTTGCCGTTGAGTATTTTGATTGGTACAGGCTTTGCTTATTTGTTTTTCCCACAGTGGCCTTGGGCAATGCTAGCCTTAGTTGCGGCGATTTTAGCACCGACTGATGCAGCTTTAGGTCAGGCAGTAGTTAGCAATGAGAGCGTACCTTTAAACGAGCGACAAAGTTTATCAGTTGAGAGCGGTTTAAATGACGGACTGGCATTACCTGTGATTTTATTTTTTGCCAGTATAGTTGCTATGGAAACCGGCTCTCAAGAAAATGAAATGTCATGGTTAGTGTTTGGATTTAGCCAAATATTTATAGGTATTTTGGTTGGCGCATTTATGGGGTTCTCAAGCGGACGTTTATTTTTATACTCTGAGTCAAAAAAAATATCATCGACTATATATGAAGGCATTGGTGTTTTAGCACTTACCGGCACATCATACCTAATGGCAAGTTTACTGGGAGGAAATGGATTTATATCAGCGTTTGTTGCAGGTTTAACCTTTGGTAATATTGTAAAAGGCCATTGTCGGTTTATATACCAATTTACTGAGAGTGAAGGGCAAATATTAATATGGACATCGTTTGTTATTATTGGGCTTGGCTTACTTCCTTCAGCTGTTGAGCATTTAACCCTCCCTGTTGTTGGTTATATTTTAGTAAGTATATTTATTGTACGACCTCTTGCTATTTACCTATCGTTAATTGGCACTAAAGCTAAAGTATTAACAAAAGTGTTTATGGGGTTCTTTGGACCACGAGGTCTTGCCACAGCGCTTTTTGCACTTATTATCTCTAAAGATATTTTAGGCCAGTACGGTCACTCAGTTTTAATTATTGCGATTAACGCTGTATGGATGAGTACTTTAATACACGGTATTGCAGCAGCACCTATGGCTAATTGGTACGGCGCTAAAATTAAAGTGCTAAAGGTTAAATCAAGAGAGCTCGCAAAACTAAAAAAAAAGTAGCAATTGAACCCAAATAGGAACTCAGCCACGTCAAGCAATGGCAAAAGGACTACCGTTTGAGCTTACATCGTACCTTGAACTTGTTGAACTAACAGGGCGCTGTATATGAGAAGCCAAACGAGGGTATATTGAAAGTACACATTAACCCTTACTCGAAAAAGTCAACATTACCCCCGAAAACGGGTTAAAGCTCACCACACAATTTACGCGCGTATTTCATGGTGCCCACTTCACAAGCAAGTTACTGTGAAAACTTAAAGCAGAAACGGCGATCAAATATTAGCAACTGCGAAAAGCTATTTGCATAAATTAAAAACCATTCGGTAAAAGTTAAAACGGCAACCCTGCAGTTATTTTCATGTGTAATTCAGGTTTAAGAATGCTAATGGCTTATTTAATGGGTGAAATAAAAGTGACCCAGCAATAAAAGATAAATTCCGAACCTGAATGGCAAATTTAGTGGTACAGTTTTGTTTGTTCGATTAAGGTGGTTGTCTAGTTTGCATTGGCAATGTTAACCATGTAATTTATAAGTTAATTTTATTGCATCTACTTTGAACAACACTATTTGTATTACCTTGCAGTGCCGAGGTTCTTTTAGACCTCTCACATTTCCAATTAGAATGTAGTGGCTAGATAGTTTGGGCCACTAATTTGTAGTTTGTAAGTCGCTATGGGGCACATAGCGCCCTAGAGTTTATGTGCTCTTTTGAAGTATCTAAGGTCCGCTGTTTCGAAAAAAGTAGACATAACTGATAAGTCGCTTTCGTCCCCAATGCAATCTCGAAGATACTAGGCAAAAGGCAATACGTGATAATCATATAGTAAGTTCCTACGATTCACGTTCAAGCCTGAGTGTATGTTAAAACGAGGGCTTTAAAATGAGACTATCTGGTGACATTAGCTATGTCTTAGTTAACTGTTGCTACCTTTTCTGTCTAAGCCTAATATCTTGTAAAAGTTGAAATTACAGTGAATACAGCGTTCTTTTAATTAAAGATGAAACGGGTGATGTTATGGCTCGATATAAATTACCTAACGATATAAAACAAATGTTTCTGTTTCTTGCCTCATTCAAGCAATAATTAACAGGCTTAGTCTACGTTCAACTATTATTCGCTGATTAGATCACGCTTATTTGTGCCATGAGAATTTTTCAAAAGGCTTGTCTAATGGCGTCTGGGTAATGTGATTCGTATAGTTACTGATAATCTTCATCGATAAGCCAAGGATTATTTCTAGTAGCTGTTGTTGTTGATAACCTGCATCAAAAAAGTCTTGCTGCTCTTGTGCTGATGCATTACCACGGTTGCGTACGAGTATTAATGTCATTTCCTGTAATGCCTTCAATTTCGCAGTTGGCATCGGTGCTTGATTGCGTAATGCTTCCGTTAATTCAGGGTTAACTTTCATGCTATGCGCTATCCCTGTATGCGCTGGTACACAATAGTGACAGTTATGTTCAACGTTTATTGTTTGCCATACAACCGTTAGCTCTTCCGCATCAAACGAAGAGGCAACAAATAGATCATGCAGATTAAAGTAAGCTTCTAATATGCTTGGTGCTTCTGCGAGAATGGCATGAAGATTTGGTATCATGCCAAACATTTTTTTTGATTTCTCAAGCAAAGGTTTACTTTTAGCTGGTGCTGAATCGATGGTATGTAATATAAATGTAGTCATTTTGACTCTCCTGTAATATTTCAATAACAGTATTTTAGGCCGTTCTCGCTAAATGAAAACATGCAAATGTGAAAGCTTAAAATACATTATTGTTGGTTATCAGTTAGGTACTTTTACTGTTTAATATATGCAGAACAAGTACACACTCTGATGATTTTTTAGGAAACCGACATGACTGACTTTATTATTCACACAATTGAATCTGCTCCAGAAGCAAGCCGTTCTTTACTTGAAGCAAACAAAAAAAAATTTGGTATTATCGGCAACATGCCATCAATTATGGCGACCTCTCCTCAACTATTGAATGCTTACCAAATGTTGCATAAATTATTTGAAGAAACGTCTTTTGATGCTGAAGAATTAACTGTGGTATGGATGACTATTAACGTTGAACATGAATGTGATTATTGCGTGCCTGCACATACCGCGATTGCACGTAGTATGAAGGTTGACCTTGCATTAATTGAAGCGCTTAGAAACCGTACTGCAATGACCAGCGATAAATTGCAGGCATTACATGATTTCACGTTGAGTGTTGTACGTGAGCGTGGCAATGTGTCTGAGCAAGACCTGCAAGCATTCTTCTCGGCAGGTTATAAACAACAGCAAGTCTTGGAAGTTTTACTTGGCTTATCTCAAAAAATAATTAGTAACTATGTGAATCATGTTGCTCATACACCGATTGATCCCATATTTGCAAAATTCAAATGGGAAAAATAGTAGCAATGTAATGCATTTTTTATCGATAACAAATAAATCAGACACCCATCCTAAATTTTGCACTTTACGCAATTAAAGGCTAGCTTTTATTTAGTGTAAAAAACAAGTAGGGTGTCATATGGCTATCGCAAGAAAGCGTCAAGTAAGTTTAGTTGATACAAAATACTACCATTGTATTTCGCGTTGCGTGCGACGTGCATTTTTATGTGGGGAAGACCGTTTTACTGGTCAATCTTACGAGCATCGACGAGGGAGGGGTGAATATAAGCTGCTTGAATTAGCTAAGGTATTCGCTGTAATGAGTAACCACACGCACTTAGTACTGTATGTTGATGATATTAAGGCAAATAGGCTGAATGATAAAGCGATTGTTATTCGCTGCTATCCATAGCGCTCACCCTTCGGGCCGGCTAAGGCGTTCAAAGTTGTTCCATACAACTTTGTGGGAAGAGCTTTTCCTTAAAATAAAAAGTAATCGCAAGCATTACTAGATGAAGCAGCACTTGCAGCCTCTATGGCCTATGTCGATTTAAATCCCATTAGATCTAAAATGGCTAACACACCAGAAGAATCAGACCATACCAGTGTACAAAATCGCTAAACATGCGCGGTAGAAGGTAAACAACCTAAGCAGTTACTACGTTTTGCAGGCATGCCACGTTAGATTATGCCTAAAGGGCTGCCGTTTGAGCTTAAATCGTACCTTGAACTCGTTGAGCTAACAGGGCGAATAATGCGAGAGGATAAACGCGGGTATATTGATAATATGAACCTTTCTTTGCTAAAAAGGCTTAATATATCCCCAGAAAACTGGTTAAAACTCACTACGCAATTTACGCGCGTATTTCATGGTGCCCACTTCACAAGCAAGTTACTGTGAAAACTTAAAGCGGAAACGGCGACCAAATATTAGCAGCTGCGAAAAGCTACTCGCATAAATTAAAAACCATTCGGTAAAAGTTAAAACTGCGTCACTGCAGTTATTCTCATGCGTGTAATTCGGGTTTAATAGCAACAATGGCATATTTAATTGATTATATGAGAGCAACCAAGCAATAAAAGACAAATACCCAGGCTAAAAAATAAATTTAGAAGTATTATCTTATTTTTTAAATTAAGATGGATGTTTAGCTTAGAAAACCACTACACAATCGAGTCGAGGCTAATTTTTAAATAGGATTGAGACATTAAAAGTAACATAACGAATTATGATTTTAATACAAGTAAATAGGCAGGGCCAAACTCTCCCTCATACTAAAAATACCAATGCATCTTATATACAGGAGTGTAGATGAAAATCTGGATAGGCACGTTCGCGATACTTACCACACTGACATTACTGGTTGGGTGCGATTGGTTTGACGATAAAGTAACAGTGGCTCCTGAGCAACAGGCTTATTTGATACCTGAACGTCATATAGAGAACGCTAAGTTACAAAAACTATCGGCTAAAACATTATCTAATGAGCAGCTTTATCGTCGTGCTTTAAGTTTGTGGCCAGTAGCTTATCGCGAGCTTAGTATTCCTACTTCACTTGGTCAGGCTCGGGTTATAGTAGCAGGGCCAGAAGATGCTGAGGCTGTTGTTCTACTGCATGGTATGCAAGCGAACTCAGCTATGTGGTACCCAAATATAGCGGCGCTAGCCGAACATTATCGGGTTTATGCCATTGACGATTTACTTGGTTCTGGAGGTTCACTTGCTAATGCCGATATTTCAGGAATGGCTCAAGTGGTAAGTTGGTATCAAGAATTATTTGATCTATTGCAATTGGACTCGCTAAATCTAGTTGGTGCCTCGCGGGGAGGTTGGCAGGCGACTGCAATTGCACTAGCAGAGTCAAATAATGAAATGTCGCGCATTCAAACTTTGGTGTTACTTAGCCCTGCGCAAACGTTCGGTTGGATTGAGCTAAGCGGTGACTTATTGTCGAGTATTCTGTTTACGTTAAACCCTGTACGCGATGAGGTTCAAGAGAGCTTAAAAACTTTGTCTACCAAAGTACACATGATTAACCCTATTTACTTGGATCAATATGTGGCAGCACTTGATGATAATCCAGTACCAGGTTTAATCACCGAAATGCGACCATTTTCAGATCAGCAGCTTCAACAAATTACTTTGCCTACATTAGTGATGATTGGCGATAATGACATAATGAACAATCGAGATAGTCTTGAGCGGGCAAATAAAATGCTGAAAAAAGTTCAGACTATACGGATTCAAGATGCGGGACATTTTTTAACAGTCGATCAAGCTGAACAAGTAAATCGTGCAGTATTGGATTTTTTATCTCTTTAACTTTTGGTGAGTTTACTTAAGCATAAAATTTTTACTCAAATCCCCACCGAGATCACGTTAGCTATTGAAGCAAATAAAGTAAGACACTTAGCTTTTCGCAGTTTGTATTTGGGTGCAGGCTGTACGGAACAACTAAATTGTAATTTTTAGTGTTAATGCCTTTTTCAGCTATTTTAAAGGTTCTTTTAGAAGTGCAAATTGCGCCTTTTTTATTTCCTCGAACTTCTCATCGTTTACGACCATCTCAATGAGTTAGGTTAATTTAATGAAAGGTAAATACTTAAACTAGCCATTGCAACGTTTTAAAAGGAATAGATAAAGTAATTATTCTAACAAGGTTTTTGTTGATAGGGCACAAGGAAAAAGAGCTTACTACAACCTGATATTGCGTATAACGGCCTTGATTGGACAACCAATGTGTTGCTTGAGCAAATAAAAACGCTATAAAAAAAGCCGCTTGTTGTAACAAGCGGCTTAACCTTCTAACTAGGAAATAGTTTAGAACGTGTAACGAGCACCAATTGAGTAACGAGGACCGTATTGATTAGCAAATAAGAACTGCTCTTCGTAACGTCCGTAACCTTCTTCGGTTGCATTGTTTAAGTTTATGCCATCAAAAAATACCGTTACGTTTTCGTTTACATCGTAGTTAACGCTCATATCCCATTGGCCATACGCTTTAGCATATTGCGGAGGCGCATCAGCTGAACCTTGCGCTTGGCCAACACCAATTAGGTATGAGTCGCGCCACGCGTAAGTAATTTTAACGGATAGGCCGTCTTTTTCGTAAAAGCCTTGGAAGTTAGCAGAGTCACTTAAGCCCGTAAGCGGTGCTTGTTGATCTAGGCTTTCGCTATCAAATTCTACGTCGCCATCTACAAATGTTGCGTTAACACCAATACCAAAACCGGTTTCACCAATTAAGTGCTGAACTGCAACTTCAAAACCATCTACCGATTTACTGTCGGTGTTTTGTGGCTGGCTAATATTCCATGTAATTAGCGGATCGTCGCTGCTTGGTTCAATCACGCCATTTGCATTACCGTAACCGCTGGCAATCATTTGTGCAAAAATAGCGTCGGTTGTTGCTTGCTCACCACGTGATTCAATATCGCTTACAGCTTGTAAGTAACGAGGGCCGTTTAAAATATCATACAAGCCATCAATAGTGGTTTGCGTAATGGTGGTTTGAATAAAGTTATCAACATCTTTTTTAAAGTAACCAACAGACGCGTAGCTGCCTTCTGCGTAGTAATACTCAAGTGATAAATCAAGGTTTGTTGATTCAAACGGCAATAAGTTTGTATTACCTTGGCTACCTGTACGAGAACCTGGTTTTGGGCTGCCTGTTAAACTACGGCCACCGGCTAAATTACCTAGTGGTGCACGCGACATTGTTTTACCCCAAGATACGCGGGCTACTACGTCTTCAGTTAAATCAACACTTACGTCGATTGAAGGCAATAAAACATCGTAATCACCTTGTTGCTCTAAGAAGTTATCATCGCCGCCTGCAGCGTATTGCATGATCCACTCTGAAGCGCTGATCCAATTAACTTGATCTTCAACGCGTTGACGTACAGTACTGGTTACGTCTGTTTGCTCATAGCGTAGGCCTGCATTTACTTTTACATAGTAGTTACTTACGTCAAATTCCCAGCTTGATTGAACATAAAAGCTATTAGTGATTTCTTCTACGTAGCTTTCGCTGTCAATACCATCCATATAGGCATTTGCGGCGTATGCATCGCTACCGGTTACATCAGCCGTTAAATACGCAATTTGGCGTGCAACAGCTTCGTCAAAATCGTAGGTATAGTAGTAATCAGGTTGTAAGTCGCTGCCACCACCGTCAAATTGATCTAAAAGGCCCGACGTATCATGGCGAGTAAACATGCTATCTGGGAATATTTCTGTGAACGATGGGTTAAAGCCTGGACCACCTACTAAACCACTCCACGCGGTGTAACCACCGGTGTTTTGCTCTGTACGTGATGCGCCAAATTTAACTTTAACTAAACCAATGTCATAACTTTCGTTATACCATGTTGTGTGTAGCTGTAATTGCTCAATGTTTGATTCACCCGGTGAGTGAGTAAACTGACTAAAGTTTGAATCAATTTCGCCAGGTGTTAATTCACTTGTGCCATTTAACCAATTAACTTGTGCAGTTGGTACTTCGCCCGTGCGGTAATCATAAATTTTATTAGCTAGCTGATCAGAACCTAAAATTACTTGACCTGCACTTCCCAGCCCGTTGTCGGCGCCGTTATCAGTTTCGTTTTTAGAGTCGTGGTAATCAAGCTCTACGTGCCACGTGTCGCTAATTTCCCAATCTAGGTTTAAACCAAGAGAGCGGGCTTTTACTTCTGTAGTGCCTTTATTAGCTGTGAATGACGCGTCATTACCGCTAATGTCTGCATATACTGCAGTGCCATTTTCATCTAGTTCGTAGCCATTAATATTGCTACCAAAGTCGTTCCAAATACCCCAACCAATACTCTGAGAACCTGTAACTGCTTTACTTGCAGTGTAATCGAGTGTGGCTACAAAGCCATCTACCGGTGCAAACTGAAAAGTAACTTGTCCGTTTGTACGTTCACGTTCTACATCTTCAATAGAGTAGTTCATGTCTTTAGGGAAGTAGTAGTTACCTGCAGAATCTGTGCGGTTATCAACGACGTTGCTGCTATCTAATTCAGGTAAGTCTACGTTTGCCTGCCAGCCTTGAATATTGGCACTTTGTTTTTGAAAGTCACGCTCTTGGTGCGAAAATGAAAAACCGAAACCAAAAGTGTCATCTACAAAGGTATTGCTGTAAACAGTAGAAAACTCTGGTGTTACGTCATCGCCAGCTTCGTTTGACGAGTCGTGGTTTGCTTTAACGGTTGCCGAAAAATTTTGACCCGGCTTTTGAAAAGGGCGCGCAGTAGAAATATTAACCGTTGCACCTAAGCCACCGCTTGGCACGTCTGCACGAGCTGTTTTAAACACTTCAAGCGCACTTACGCCTTCAGAGGCAACGTTTTCAAGATTATACGAGCGTGTGTAACCTGTGCCCGGCATTTGGCGGCCATTTAAGGTAATCAAGTTAAACTCAGGGCCAAAACCACGTACTGTAATTTGGCTACCTTCACCGTTAGCGCGGCTTACCGATACACCGGTAATACGCTGTAATGATTCTGCTAAGTTTGTATCTGGGAATTTACCCATTTCTTCAGACGAGATAGCATCTACAATACCCGAAGAGTCGCGTTTCATATCCATAGAACGAATAAGTGAACCACGAATACCTTTTACTTCAATAATTTCTACATCAGGCTTTGCTGATATGTCTGCTTCTGCAGCGATAGCTGTGTTTAATGTGCTCGCAGCAATGATGAGAGACACAGAAGCCGCAAGTTGGCTCTTTTTAAAATTGAATGTGTTCATAATAGCTCTGCTTTATAAAATGTTGTTCAAGAGTGAAGGTGCTGTGTAATACCAATTTTATTAAAAACATGATCATTTTATCGCATTAAATAACTCACTAACTGCGTTAAAAATGATTCATATAGAACAGCTATATGTCACAATTTTCGCCTTGTTATTGGGCTATTTTCTTAGCGCTATAATAGGTCTCTTGTTTAATGCAATTGGTATAAACACCTAGAATTTTGTCAGTGAAATCTTAATTATGGGTTTGAAATTTTTACATTATCAACACGATATACTGCGCCAGCACCTTGGCCCCAATTAGGAAAAATCATTAATACATCTATCGCACTTACATCTAAACCGGCAGCCGATAAGTCAGAAAGCGTATAAGTATATGTTTGCCATTCGTTTAAAACAGGGGCAATGCCTTCAACACTTTCAGTAAGTGCAAGCTCTACTTCAGAGTCACCTTCGTTTGATTCAACTTTGAAAAACCATGGGGCATCAGGTGTGCTTGGCATACTCGTAACTTTCATATCAAACGTAATTTGACCAACCGTTATGATAGCGCTTGCATCAAATGCTTCGCCGCTCCCGCCAACAGATGTACGGCTATTAAATCCCATTACGGTAGGCGTATCATTTATAGTAAATTCTGCTGTTATACCGTGTTGTTCATCATCCATTGCTTCCACTGGCGTAGAGCCGCTACAGCAGTCCCACATTGGCCAATCAAGATTTTGGGTATCAGAGAACACATCAAGTTCAGGGAAATCTTGCGTAATTTTTACATCATCAACTCTATAAACAGCACCGTTACCAGTTCCCCAAGCAGGGAAAATCATAACTACATCAATAGCACTAATATCTAAGTTTGCAGCAACAAGATCGGTTAATTTAAATGTGTATGTTTGCCATTGACCTGCAACAGGCGCAATACCTTCAACGCTTTGGGTAATAGGCAATTCGGCTGCAGTAGGGACGTCTCCTGCGCTTTCAAGCTTAACAACCCATGTAGAGTTTGCATCAGCAGGTGCGCTAGTTACTTTCATTTTAAATTGAAAATACCCTTGTGCTAACAGGGGCGTAGCATCAAAAGGGGAGGCTACACCAGCTTCATCAGTAATGTTTGCCGCTCTTGAAATAAAACCGTTTACAGTTGGGTTTTCACCAACACTAAATTCAACTGTATTACCTTGCTGTTCATCAACAACTACTGCAGGAGTTGAGCCTCCGCAACAATCCCACGCAGGCCAATTAATATTAAAAGAATCACCAAATATGGTTAATGGAGTAACTCCTCCAGCTATAGGTACTGGTGCATCGCCCTCTAGTAAAGCATCGTTTAAGCTATCGTAACCTGGGCGAATGGTTTCACAACCTTTACCAGTATCTGGGTTCGATGCACATTGATAAACACGTACGTAATCAATAGCAAAGGTTTGGCCGTTTTCAAATGCGCTAGCATCTATACCTAAATCATTAACGTTTTCAGGCCAGTCACCGCCTACTGCTAGGTTTAGCAATAAGTGAAAATCTTTATCGAATGGTGCGCTATCCCAATGCGTTGTAAGTTCGCCAGAACCTTGTTCAAAGTATTCTGCAAACCAACCACGATGTTTTAAGCCCGCAGGCTCATTTTTGGAATTGTATAAAACCTCAGATTGACGCTGGGTTGCATAAAGGTAACCATCTACGTACCAGCGAATTTCACCTTCTTGCCATTCAACAGCATACGTGTGGAAATCATCTGCCGGATTAGTATTTTCAGGGAATTTGTATTCTTGTCCTGTGTAGCTGTTATCTGGCCACGCGCGTCCGTAATGAAGGGTGCCGTGGATGCTTGACTCTATTCCACCGTCTTCATCCGGTGTTTTAAGATTTACTGATTCTAAAACATCTATTTCACCAGAACGAGGCCAAGTGCCGTAAACTTCATCAGTTGGCAGCATCCAAAATGCTGGCCAGCTACCTTGTCCTGATGGAAGTTTGGCGCGCACTTCAAAGCGACCATATGTAAAGTCGGCGTTGTAACGCGTATTTAAGCGCGCTGAAGTGTAAGGTTTTTCTGCACCTTCTTCAGCAGGTAGGGCAACAATGTTTAACACACCGTCTGCAATAAATGCATTTTGCTCGCTGTCGGTGTAACACTGTTTCTCGTTGTTACCACCGCCATCGCAGTTTAATTCATAGTTCCATTTGTTTGTATCAATGGCTGAGCCTTCAAACTCGTCGCTCCAAACCATTTGCCAATCTGATACTGGTTCAGAGGCATCTACATTTTCAAAATTTGATTTAGTGGCAGAGTCGCCACCACAGCCAGCTAACGTAACTAAAGAGATAGCGGCAAGTAAACGTGTAATGTGCGTTGTTTCAATGTTCATAACTGAACCCCGGTTTCAACAGATTATTGTCAGATTAATTGTTTTTTGAGCTTTGTTTTTTCGTGCTGTAAGCGCTTACATTTTGATATGTGTTTTGTAAGCGCTTACAAATGATATTGTGGAGTACGCAAATGGTCAACATATTTGTTTATTTTATTTACAATTAGTTTACGGTAAGACCAGTTTACCAATTTGAGACTGTACATAAATTGCATTTTATACAAATGGTTACGTTGTTTGTGTTTTTTGATGGGAGCAAGAACGGAATGTTTTTTACGTCAAAAAGTAGGAAAGGACTTAACAATTAAAAGGTTAGTGACAGGTATATTTATAGTATTTAAAGAGTATTTTGTTTATACCAATCTACATAAAAGTAATTTTAAGTGGATTGGTATTGTATGAGATAAAATATGCTTGTTTTTACTTGTTTTTAAAAGGCATTGAAAGTAATCCCCAAAGCGAGGCATTTTGCTTTTGGCTTGGGTATTCTTTTAAGCCAATATTTATATCTGCGTCGGTTTTTTTAGCTTTATCTTTGTAGCTACCAAATAATTTATCCCACCAAATTACACTAAAACCATAGTTTGAGTTAGTTTCACTAACCACTTGGCTATGGTGAATTCTATGCAATATTTGCGTCATTAATATTAAACGAAGTGGTTTTTCAATAGCATTAGGTAGGCGTATATTTGCATGATTAAATAATGCTAAACCATTAAGTGCTATTTCAAATATAAGTACCGCAATGGCAGGTACGCCAAGAGCAGTTACTGCAATGAGTTTTATAAGTATGCTCAGTACAATTTCGATAGGGTGAAAGCGCAAGCCCGTACTGGTATCTACATGTGCATCGGCATGATGTACGCGATGTAAGCGCCATAAAATAGGCACTTGATGAAATAACCTATGTTGCCAGTAAATTAATATGTCGAGTAAAAGTATGCTCAATATAATAATTATAATGCTTGGTAGAGCTATTTGATTAAATAAGCCAATGCCGTGCTCTTGATTGTAAAGTGCCACGGCGGTTAACCCAATAGGGACCACTAAGCGCGCAATAACTGATGAAGCAAACACTAACCCAAAATTAGCAAACCAACGTGTTCTGTTTTTAATAGGTGCTTGGCGAGCTGGCTTTTGCCATTCAAGCAGCATCATTATAATTAAAATACTAAAAAAGCAGCCGAGTCGCCACCATACTTCATTAGTCATTTATTACCTCTGAATTTGCACTGCTAGGCATGTTTTCAGCTGCTTTGTTAGCATCGGCTTCTTGTTGCTTAAGCGTGTGATAACCGCCATGTATACGGGTAAAAATAGTTATGCCACACGCAATAGCAAAAATGCTCGCCATAACCGCAAAGTGCTGCGGCCAAATACAAAATGCAATAAATAGCGCTATTGTTTCAGTGCCTTCGGTTAAGCCGTTTAAGTAGTAAAAGCTTTTGTATTTAAATTGCGGTTTTTCGAGTTTAAATTTTTCGGCGGCAATCGCAAAAGCTAAAAAGCTTGAGCCCGTACCAATAAAAGTGGCAAGTAATAACGATCCCGCTATCGCGTTTTGCTCAGGGTTTGCCAAAATAAAGCCAAGCGGAATAGCCGCGTAAAATAAAAAGTCGAGTGTGATATCTAAAAAGCCACCCGCGCTTGAACTTTGGTTTGCATAGCGTGCTAATGCGCCATCAAGTCCATCTAAAATTCGATTTAAAGCAATGGCAACTAATGCCCCGTACCACATTTCAAATGCCAGTAATGGCACGGCTAATAAGCCAACTAAAAAGCCAACCACAGTGAGCTGATCGGCAGTTATGCCGCGTTTATGCATAAGCATAACCACAGGTGTTAAAAGTGGCTTAATTACAGGGGTGATAAATTTGTCTAGCATGTTTGTTGCCTTATGCGTATTAAAGCCACGAATTAAAGTGCGCTATTTAAAGTAATTAGTTTGCCATTTGCAGCGTCGGCATCGCTATGGTCGTGAGTTACCATAATTGCAGGTAGCTTATGATCGCGTATTTGGCTAAACACGAGTTCGCGTGTATCAACACGCAGCTGGGTGTCGAGTTTGCTAAAGGGTTCGTCGAGTAAAATGGCTTTAGGTTCGCTCAGCAGCATACGTAATAATGCAACACGGGCTTGTTGCCCGCCCGATAAGTTATCGGGGTGACGATTACCCATGTCTTTAAGACCTACTTGCTCAAGTGCGTGTTCTATTTTTTCAAGGCGTTGTTTTTTATTACCTTTGGGCATTGCAAAGGCAATGTTACCAGCAACAGTTAAATGCGAAAACAATAAAGCGTCTTGATAAAGCACTCCAATATGGCGCAAGTGTGGAGGGGTGTTATCGATATTTTGACCATTAAGCCACACCTCACCGTTAGCCTTAAAGCTACTTGGTAAAGTACCCGTAAGCCAATTTAATAAGCTTGATTTACCACTGCCTGATGGGCCCATAATAGTCAGAATTTCACCGCCATTAACTTGCTCGTTTAAGCTAAGTAACAGCTCATTTTGGCGATAAAGCTGACAATTTTTAATCTGTAACGATGACTGCATTAAAAAACCTTAACCCTGATAGTGTTAAACATGGGTGCTTTAAATATGTGCACTTTTAAGCACGTGCACTTTTGAAAAAATATTTAGGTAAACCCCATGCCAGTATAAATCCAATAAGTGGCAACGCCATTTGCATAATAGCGTACACGGCACTGGTGCGTCTGCTTGCGCCATTGGCAAGCGTAACGGCTTCGGTTGTTATTGTGGCTATGCGCCCGCCGCCAGCTAAAAGCGTGGGGAGGTATTGTCCAAAACTAATTGCTAAGCCCAGTGCGGCTGCAATTAAAATAGGGGCAAACAACTGAGGTAGTTTTACTTTAAAAAACACCTTGCATGGCGCTGCGCCTAGGCTTGCTGCAACATGAGCAAAACGAGGATCTAAGCGCCTATAACTGCTCGCAAGTGACAAAAACACATAAGGCAACACAAACAGTAAATGCGTAAGTACCACATTAAAAAATGCGGCTTGGTTATTTACCAATTGTTGTATCCATACTAGCCCAAACAAAAAGGCAATACTGGGTACTAATAACGGTAAGTAAATAATTAAACTGGTAAAACGAGAAATAGGTTTGTCACTCAACTGCTCTGATTCTAAACACAATAAAGTAAGAATAATGGCAAATAGTGTGGTTACTAAACCGATTGCTAGCGTATTAAAAAGCGGACTGCCCATTTGCATTAGCGCACTTTTAAAATGCAGTAGTGTAAATTGCTCAGGCATTGCATCTGGAAAGCGCCAAAAACCTGCAACCGACCACATAACTAAACCAATAAGTGACAACAGTATAAAGCTAATTACTAATGTGGTGAGTACGACCGTTATTTTTTGCCAATAAAATCCGCCGTATTCGCGCACTCCATTAGTGAGAGAGTCGCTAAATAGCACTTTTACGGCCTTTTCCCCGCCAAGCCAAAGGGCTAACAAACCGCCTGTAACAGCCAGTTGTAATAAAGCACCCGCTGAGGCTTTAATACGCAGGTTTAAATCAACATCGTTAAACCAATGCATTATTGCAACGGCCAACGTAGGTGGTGTATTTGGGCCTAATATAAGAGGCATTTCTACACTTGCGCTTGCATAGGCAAGCACTGCTAAAAGCGGCAAACGCAGTAGCGGATAAAGACTTGGCAGTATTACTTTAAAAAAGGCGGTCATTGGGCAATAACCCAAGTTAAGCGCAACCTTATGTTGTTGGCGTAATTTTTTGCCAAGCTCAGGTTGAGCAAGTACGCCCAGTGCCATTAGTAATAAAAAGGGAAGCTCTTTTAGTGTTAAGCCTAAAATAATACTAATACCGAACGAATCATGCGGAAACATACCGTTTGGCGCAAGTTCCCAGCCGCTTAACCAAGGCGACGCTAAGCGTGAAATCATACCTGAAGGGGCAATTAAAAACCCCACCGCAATAGCGGCTGCGGCATGAGGTATCACTAATATAGGGCTCAATAAACGCTGAATTCGGTTAAGCCACGGGCTATTAAAAAACGCAGCTAAAATCATTAAGGTAATGATAAATGCAAGCAGAGTACTTATTAAGCCCGTTGCAACGCTTAAGGTAACCATTTGAGTAAGGCCAGGTGTTTGCCAAAGGGCATTAAAACCTTGCAAGCTAAACGTTGTTTGCTCAAGTACGGGCGCATAACCAAAGGCAGGCAGCAATACGCTAATTAAGCCACCAAGTACGGGTAGTATAAGTAAAGCGAGTAAAAATCGTGGGCTAAATTTTACAATGCGCGTAAACATATCGGTGCTGCACTGCGTTGTTGCTTTGGTATTTACTGGTACACTTTTTGAAATAACGCTCATTGGCTTACTCCATAACGGGTTTGCCAACCTTGCATAATGGCGTTTACCCAGCTTGGATGAGGTTCGCTCAATGTGCGTTTAATACTGTTTAAAGGCAGTGCACTTGGATGCGGTTTAGCTGTTTTAAATAAGGCTTGCTGTTCAGGCGTTAACGTTGATTGAATAAGTACGCTTTTATCGCCCCATATATGCGCTTTTTGCTTTTGAGCTTGCGCTTCAGGGCTGAGTAAAAAATTAGCCACTAATTGCGCACTTTGCTGGTGGCTTGCATTGTAAGGAATTGCCACAAAATGGGTATTACTTAAACTGCCATCACTCATTGCGTAACTGCGAATGCTGTTTGGTAAATCATAGCGTTTTACAGCTGCCGGTACTTCAGGTGCTGAAAAAGTAAAGGCTAAACTCAACTCTGTATCGTCCACAAGGCGGCGCATTTGAGCACCACTTTGCATAAAATGACTGCCACTACGCCAAAGCGTTGGGTGTAGTTTATCTAAAAAGTCCCACAGTGGGTTTAATACTTGTGCCGTATTTTTAGTTGTAGCTGGTTGGTTTAGCTGCGCTTTAATGTTTTCGCCGCTTTGCTGATGCAGTACAACTAAGGCGTATTTTAAAAAGCTCATACCTAAAAAGTCAGGCGGCTTTGGGTAACTAAAGCGACCAGGGTTTTGCGCGCTCCAGTGTAATAATTCGTTTAATGTAGTGGGAAGTTTATTATTAGCTGAGCCATCTATTGCTAGGCTATCGTAATAAAATGTGAGCGATGCTTGCCCCCACGGTGCTTCCATTCCATTGGTAGGTAATCCAAAATCAAAATTAACAGCCGGATTGTTTATCGGATCGGTAAATACAAAGTTAGGTAGCTTATTAGCCCATTGCTTTAAAAGCAGAGAATGTTCGCTCATGGTGGCAAAGTTAGCACCATTTATCCACATTAAATCTACGCTGCCTTGGTTGTTATTGTTTGCTGATTTTTCGGCAAGTACACGGCTTACTGCTTCGCTGGTATCGCTTAATTTTACATGCACTAGGTTAATGTTGTACTTAGTTTTAACTTGCTGCGCTGCCCATTGAATATAAGCATTTATTTGCGCGTCGCCACCCCATGCATAAAAGTATACATATTGATTGCTACCAAGTGTTTGAACTTGTTGCCAGCGAGATCCCTGTTGTGTGTTTATTACTAAATTACTTTTACTATTTGAGTTAATAACGGTATTAGCAAACGCAGTGCTCGAAAAAGCAGCAAAATTTGCGATTGTACAAACGCAAAACGCGACACAGCAAAAGCTGTATCGCGCCTGTGTTTGCCAAAACTTAATGGCGAACATTTAAATCCCAGTTGTAGTCTAAAAATTTAACTTTCATGTCATCATTTTTAAGTGCTTTTTGCTGAGCGGGTATCAATTTAAGTGCATCGCTATATTGCAAGAAAAACTGCTGTAGCGTGTTTGCACCTCTAAAACCTTTTTCAAAGTCATCGCCGTACCATTTAAATATTGAAGACACGCTTAGCGTATTTTCTTGAGCCATATTACGTGTCATATCTGATAAAAAGCGCACTGTTTGCTCTTGCAATTGGCTTTCTAAATCAGTGGCTGTATACGCTTCTTCTCGAAGCGCTGGGCAACCAATACTCGCGCAATTTACTGCAAAGTGAATGCGTGGGTCGTTGTATTTACCGCTGCCACGTATTAAACCATGTTCTATATCATCAAGGCTGCGAGTTTTGCCAAGTAATGGCACAAACTCTTTACTCCATGGTGAGCTAAAAAAGCTCCCTAAGTCTTTAATTGATTTAAGATCAGGGTGCTCTTTACTGGCAAGGTTTGAGACGATAAGTTCAACAGTCCACGCATTATAAGCATTGATCAAAAAAGCGAGTTGCTTAGGCTTTTCCCATGCGTCAAATTCGCTTTGCGTTACAGCCGTTAACGAATCTAAATACGTTTTTAGCTGTGCATGCTCATGTTTTATGGCAGCGTAATCAACCTCAGTACTGTGATTATGGTTAATAGCGACAACATGCTTATTTAACAATGCATTCCAGCTATCGTGCATGTTTTGGGCTTGGGCCGAAAATGATGTTGCAAACGATGTTACAACTAAAGCCGAACCAAGTAGCAATGCTTTTAGAGGTGTTTTAAACATAATTAACCTCTACGCCAAGTGTGGTATTTTTCAAGCAAGTTAAGCACTTTTTCAGGTGCATGAGCGCGTTTCCACTCACCTGCTGCGTATTTGTTACCTTCAGCCCAAGTAGGGTAGCTGTGTATAGTACCGAGTATTTTGTTAAGACCTAAGCCGTGTTTCATTGCCAGTACAAACTCAGCAATTAAATCGCCAGCGTGTTCAGATACTACAGTAACACCCAATATTTTGTCTTTGCCTTTGGGTGTAATCACTTTAATAAAGCCTTTTGTAGCGCTGTCGGTAATTGCACGGTCTAGCTCTTCAAATTCAAAGCGAGTAATTTCGTAATCTATGCCTTTGTCTTTTGCGTCTTGCTCGTTTAAGCCAACACGTGCTACTTCTGGGTCAATAAACGTAGTCCACGGAATAACACGGTAATCTACTTTAAACTTTTTAAGGTGACCAAATAAGCCATTTACCGCTGCGTACCAACCCTGATGAGCTGCCACATGTGTAAACTGGTATGGACCTACAATATCGCCTGCTGCAAAAATATTAGGGTACAGTGTTTCTAGGTATTCGTTAGTTACTACTGTGCGGTTTGTTTCAATGCCTAGCTCTTCAAGACCGTAACCTTTAAGGCGCGCACTTCTACCAACGGCACATAATAGCTCGTCGTATTCAATATCTATTTCTTTGTCGTTATGTTTAACAACAATATATTTTTTACCATCGCGCGTTTCACAACGAAGTGCTTGGTGCGATGTTAAAATATTAACGCCACTTTCGGTTAACGCTTCGTGAGCAAAAGTAGACACTTCAAGATCTTCTTTGATCATGATGCGTTCGCTCATTTCAATTTGCGTAACACTTGAACCTAAACGTGCAAAGCTTTGTGCTAATTCGCTACCAATTGGACCGCCACCTAGTACTACAAGTTTTTTAGGTGCCTCATCTAGCTCTGCAAATTTATTCCACAATGTATCGCTTGTTACATAGCCTGTTTCTTCAATACCAGGTAGTGGCGGTACAAATGGGCGTGCGCCAGTGGCAATCACAATAGTACGAGCGGTGAGTGTTTGCGTGCCGCCATCGTTAAGTTTAATTTCCACAGTCCACGGGTCTATTAATTTACCGTAACCTTTTACTACATCTACGCCTAGGTCAGTGTAGCGCTCAACACTGTCGTGTGGTGCTACATCTGCAATTACTTTGTGTACACGTGCCATTACTTTTTTGAACGAAAACTGCGGTGTCGCATTTTCTAGGCCGTAGTTTTCACCATGGCGAATTTGTTCTGCAATTTTAGCGCTTTTAATAACTGCTTTACTTGGAACACAACCGTAGTTTAAACAGTCGCCGCCCATTTCGCCGGCTTCAATAAGGGTTACTTTTGCTTTAACAGCAGCAGCAATATAACTTGTTACCAAACCACCTGCGCCTGCACCAATAACAATCATGTTACGGTCGAATTTTTTAGGCTTAGTGTAGTTTTTGTATACGCGACGTTTTTTAAACACGTTTAAGATTCCTTTAGCAATGAATGGGAAAATGCCCAGTAAAGCGAATGATAAGATTAAGTTGAATGATAAAATTCCAGATAAGCTATCTATTTGCGCCAGTTGCGTACCTGCGTTAACAAATACAAATGTACCGGCTAGCATACCTGCTTGGCTGACCCAGTAATAAGTCCATGACTTTATTGAGGTAACACCCATTAGTAAATTGATTAAAAAGAACGGAAACACCGGCACTAAACGAAGAGTAAATAAGTAAAATCCACCTTCTTTTTCAACGCCTGCATCAATTGCGGCTAAGCGCTCAGGAAAACGTTGTTTAATAGTGTCACGTAGTAAGTAACGCGATACTAAAAAGGCAAGCGTTGCGCCAATAGTTGAGGCAAAAGATGCAACTAATAAACCCTCTACCAAGCCAAACAATGCACCTGCGGCAAGTGTTAAAATAGCGGCGCCTGGTAAAGAGAGAGCAGTTACAACTACGTATAGTAAAAAGAACCCACCAATAACCAACAACGGTGACTGCTCTTTGTAATCGCTAAACTGATCCATTGACCCTTTTAAGCCATCAAGCGTAAGTAGTTGGTGTAAGTCAAAATGAAAGAACAGGCCGACGGCGGCCGCTGCAATCAATAATAAAAATATTTTTTTAATCATGTTCTCTCTCTTAAAAACTATGCGTAAGGGTTAACTTGGCGTTAATTGGCAACTCAGGAAAAGCTAAAGTTGCACCAAAGTAACCGCCTTCAAATGCTGGGCGCCAGTTTTTTTGATTCGTTACGTTGTTCACATCTAATCGTAACTTGGTACTAGGCGTAAAAGCATAGCTAGTATTTACGTTTAGTGTGTACTGATCACGAATTTTTACTGTCGCCAAAAAGTCTAATGGGTAACTCTTTGTATATAGACCTGAAAAACCCGTTTGCCATTTCGAATTAATTGAATAATTTCCGTTAAAGCTGAACGATTGCTCAGGGATACCCTGTACACGGGTGTTTGAAGGTGCAAAAGCGGTAAAGCTAGGTGCGCCAACACTGGTACCTTCAATAATATCTGGACGTGAGTTGTCAAATGCATCGGCTACTTGAGCTGAATCTTGGCTACTTGCAGAATTATCGTAGCGAGCATCAATATAGCTGTAGCCAGCACTTAGCCAATAAGGGTAAGCATCATAAAATACTTGGCTTTCAAAGCCGGTAGTACGAATGCCGGTATTGCTACCATCGCGATTACGTAAACTACGACGTTGGCTGAATACTGCTCCATCGGCGTACCAATCACTGTCGGTTGGTGCGTATTTTAAACCAAATTCAACTAAAGTATTTTCGGTTGAAAAGTTTTGTGCGCTAATCGTGTTGTCGCCACCAAGAGACGTGCCGCCAGCCATGCTATTTGATGTGGCTTCGTTGTAACTTGCTGCACCATAAGTGGTGTAATCACCGTTTAATCGGTAGTTAAAGCTTATTTGCCCAGAATGTAGCTTATCGTTAATGCTATCGCGAGCTGCAATTTCACCCTCTGGTGCTATTGGGTCGTGCGCGTCTACATCATAAAAATCAATACGGTAGCCAACGCTTGTATGAAACTTATCTGTCCAATCAGAATCTTGCTGAATAGCAAAGCCTGTTTGCCATGAACGCGAATCGGTAGTGTCTGATAAGTTAAAGTCGCCACTGCCGTCATTATTAATATCATATTGACCACCAGGGGATACAAATACACCTGGGCTAATTTCAATTAAACGCGCTTGTTGTACATCAGTTAAAGGAATGCGGCGATTTGAAATTGGGCCAGTTAAATCAATAGGTAAGTCGGCTTCTGTTGTAAATTGGCTGTAGCCTAATACGCGGTTATAACGCACATCAAATGCAAAAATTGTTTGCTGGTCGCTATTCCAAAGATAGGTAAGCTCGGTACGGTTTTGCGCGGTATCGGCACCATCTATAATTTCAACAAAGCTATTTTGTGCAATTTCTTCGCGTTGTAAGTGCTGAAAATACGTAATGTTTTTTATTGATGCATTGTTTGAAAGTTCACGCTTATAAATGCTGTGTAGTAAATAAGTAGTGGCTTCGTTTTGATTATCAGGATCGGTAAGCACTGTACTGCGATCTATTTTTACTTGCCCAGTTGGTGAGATTATTGAACCTGCTGCCGGTACTGTGCTGCCATTTGCTTGCACGCCTTGGCCGGTAATATAAAGGCCATTATCTATTAGCGCTTGAGTAGGGCGGTTAATACCTGCGTTATCGGTAAATTCAACTTGATATAACTCAAAGTTAATATCCCAGCTGCTCTTGTCATCAGGTAATACGCGTAATGATGCAAATAAGCTGTCGCTCTTTGTGCCTGAAAAATCGTAGTAGCTGCCGTTATCTATGTGTTCAGCGCTTACTCTAAAACCTACTTTATCTTTTACAATGGGTGCACTGTAATCCACTAAAACACTGTACTGATCCCATCGACCTGCAGATACCGTTGCTTTGCCTTTACTTTCGTCAGTTGATGCTTTTTTAGAATGTAAGTTTACAAAACCACCGTTGCGTTGGCTTGAGCCAAATAATACCGGCGGCGCGCCTTTTACCACGTCTATCTGTTCTATAGAGTTGAACGATAACGGCACGCCAAAGCCATTATTACCTGCTTGGCGGCGTGTACCATCTTGGAAAAGCTCACCTAGTTGCCCACGAATAGTAGGTAAACTGGGTGCCCCAAAACCACTGGCTGAATAGGTATTAGGGCTTACTGCGAGCACGTCTTGTAAAGTCGTAATATTGAGTTGCTCTATTAACTCGCTTGAAATTGGTGTTACTGATCGGGCTATATCTTGTAGGGCTAAGTTGTCGCCAAACGGGCCGTCTACAGTGGCGTTTTTAACCGAAAGACCTTGAGATTTAATAACTTGGCCTGCCACCTCAATGCGTTCTATTGCGCCATCTTTTGTTGTTTTTGATTCTTCGGCTGCAAAAGCATTAAGTGGTGTATTTAATATGGTGGCTAGGGAAAGTGCTAAATATGCGTGTTTCAAACGTTTTCTCTCTACGGTTAAAATGTTGTTGGCGATAAAGACCGAAAGGATTAAAAATAAATTTCAGTAAAATTTCGATTCTTTTTGTTTTTTAGAACATAACAAAACGGATGCATTATAAAGGTGGTAATTAAGTACTATTGTTTTATTAGTTGATAAAATATTAATAGAGCGATTGTATTAGAGTGAATGTAAATATTTGCTTTTAATGGGCTTTTTTAATTATAGACTACTTTTCACCTGCTAACATTTTAAAATTGTTAACTTTTACGCAGCATTTTAAAATACCTAAAATAAGCTTCACTTTTATTACTACAAGGCTTAATTACTTTTTATTTAAAATAATTAAATTTTTTTGAAATAAAAAATAACTTATACGGTCTAGGTTACTTCAACGTTTATTAATATTCATTTAAGGAAATTTTATGACAGGTTCAATGAGTTCTGATGTGCAAAACCGTTTGCAATGGTCACTTTTATCTTTGCGTTTAGGCGTATTTATTGTAATGGTTATGTGGACGTTCGATAAATTCGTAAACCCTGGTCATAGCGCACGTATTTTTGAACATTTTTACGGTATTAGTGGCTCATCTGACATAGTTGCTTATGTTATCGGTGCTCTACAACTTGTATTAGTATTGGCATTTTTAGCGGGTATTAAAAAGCGCATAACTTACGGTATCATTTTTGTAATGCATGGCTTATCTACGCTTTCTTCGTACAACCAGTATATAGATGGCTTTAACAACTTATTATTTTTCACTGCATGGCCAATGTGGGCTGCGTGTTTTGCACTTTACTTATTACGCGACCAAGACGTAAAATTTACTGTAAAGTAATAAAACAATAGCTATACCCTTAAGGTTGTAGCTAAAAATACATTGGGCTGAGTTATTTACTATTTCAGCCCAATGTATAGCCTTTGAGCACTTCTTTTAATAATCCACCCTCTTTGTCATCTTCTAAAAATAATCCTTTTTATATTATTTCATCTTAAATATTGCGTTAGATCAAAGTTAATATATTTGTAAGAACAATATCGACAGCTTTAGTTTATGTTAGCTATACGGTTAGTAGGTTTTAATTACCTCAAGTTATTCAACTCAATGTTGTATAGAAGGCTCGTATGGAAAAGGTCAAAATTTCGTCAGCGCATCAGTCATCAAATCGTTCAGTAAACAAGTCTTCACATAATCAAAATTGCGATGAATGGAGCAAGCTCGATTTAGCACAATTACAAGCAAAGCTAAAAACATCATCCGACGGGTTAAGCCAAACTGATGCCACACAAAGATTGGCACAATATGGACCTAACGAACTAGTTGAAGAAAAAACAAACCTACTACTCAAATTTTTATCTTACTTTTGGGGACCAATACCGTGGATGATCGAGGCTGCTATTATTTTATCGGCGCTTGCTAAGCACTGGGCTGATTTTTTTATTATTCTTGTATTATTGCTGTCTAACGTATTGGTTGGCTTTTGGGAAGAGCATCAAGCGGGTAATGCAATTGCTGCATTAAAAGCAAAATTAGCTAACAAAGCACGCGTTCGCCGCGATACTCAATGGCAAAATTTAAATGCCAGCGAGCTTGTACCAGGTGATGTTATTAGAATGCGGATGGGCGATATAGTGCCTGCAGATGCGCGTTTGCTAAATGGTGATCCAGTAGAAGTAGATCAATCATCACTTACGGGTGAGTCGTTACCGGTTGTAAAGTCGGCGGATGAAACTGTTTATTCGGGCTCTATTATTCGCCAAGGTGAAATAGAAGCAATAGTTTACGCAACCGGCGCTAATACCTTTTTTGGTAAAACAGCACAGTTAGTGCAAGGGGAGCGAACCGCAAGTCATTTTCAGCGTGCGGTGCTTAAAATTGGTAATTATTTAATAATGCTTGCTGCGGCTTTAGTGCTGCTTATAGTTATTGTTGCTTTGTTTCGCGATGATCCAATGATCACCACATTGCAGTTTGCACTGGTATTAACTGTTGCTGCAATACCAGTTGCAATGCCAACAGTGCTATCAGTTACTATGGCTGTAGGCGCTCGTTTATTGGCTAAAAAGCAAGTGGTTGTAACACGTTTAGCTGCAATTGAAGAGCTAGCGGGTGTTGATATTTTGTGTTCTGATAAAACAGGCACATTGACACAAAACCTATTAACGTTAGGTGACCCGTTTTATATCGAAAACTCAATAAATAAAGGCTCTGCTGAGCAAGTTATATTGTACGCGGCATTAGCATCTCGCTCAGAAAATAACGATCCGATTGACTTAGCAGTATTACAAAGTGTAAAAGCTGAGCAGCATCTAAATTCTTATCATATAGAGCATTTTCAGCCATTTGATCCTGTGAGCAAACGTACTGAAGCAATTGTTAAAAATGCTGATGGCAAAACGTTTAAAGTGACCAAAGGTGCACCGCAGGTTATTTTAGCTTTGTCGATTAATATTGAGGCAGTTAAAACTCAAGTTGAGGCATCAATAGATGAATTTGCCGCGCGTGGGTTTCGCTCTTTAGCGGTTGCTAAAACAGACGAGCAAGGTAAATGGCAATTTATAGGCGTATTGCCGCTTTTTGATCCACCGCGTGAAGAAGCAATACAAACCATTGCCGATGCAAAAGAAATGGGTATGAGCGTTAAAATGGTCACGGGCGATCAAGTGGCCATTGCGCGCGAAACAGCAAGTAAACTGGGTTTAGGGACAAACATTCTTGATGCTAGTGGATTTGGTGCAACTGAGCATCACCAAACAACGCAGTTAGATGACTCTATTGAGAGCGCTGACGGATTCGCACAAGTATTTCCTGAGCATAAATACCATATTATTGATGTGCTTCAGCATAGAGGGCACATTGTTGGTATGACAGGAGATGGCGTAAATGACGCGCCAGCACTTAAAAAAGCTGACTGTGGTATTGCTGTATCGGGCGCTACAGATGCAGCGCGTTCAGCAGCATCAATCGTGTTAATGACCGATGGCTTGTCGGTTATTATTGATGCAGTTAAAGAAAGCCGAAAAATATTTCAACGCATGAACAGTTACGCTATTTACAGGGTTGCTGAAACACTGCGCGTATTACTTTTTATGACAATGGCGATATTAATTTTTAACTTTTATCCGTTAACAGCAGTCATGATTGTGATGCTTGCTTTACTTAACGATGCCGCCATTTTGTCTATTGCATACGACAATGTGCATTATCAAAATAAGCCCGAAACATGGAATATGCGGCTCGTTTTAGGTATTGCATCTGTGCTGGGAATTGTAGGGCCAATTGCAGCCTTTGGTTTATTTTACTTAGGGGATAAAGTATTTGAACTCGACCGTCCTCATCTTCAAACATTAATGTACTTATTACTTTCTGTAGCAGGGCATTTGACTATATTTTTAGCGCGTACCCGAGGTCCATTTTGGTCTATTAAACCGTCTGCTATATTAATGGTCGCCGTATTTGGCACGCAAGTTATAGCAACACTTATTGCTGTTTATGGTGTGTTTATGACCCCATTAGGATGGGGATGGGCACTTGCTGTGTGGGCATATGCTTTGGTGTGGTTTTTTATTAACGATGGTTTAAAGCTAGTGGCGTATCGAATTTTTGATCCGACAGAAGCACCCTTACTAGAGAAGAGTTAGTATATAGGCTTAAAAAATGGTTATAAGCCAAGTGGCTTATAACCAATAGTACACAAGGGAGTGTATATAAGGTGGTTCAATTATTTGTGAGTAAAGTTACTCACAAATAAAAAGTATTAGTGCATTGCATCATTATACTGCTTTGCCAAGCTTTGTTTTTGCCCTTCGGTTAGTGCTTTACCCGCTAATTGAAATACTTCGTGTTCTTCTTCACTTAAATGATGATGTACTAAATGGTGCAACTTTTTAGCTGCAACTAACCATGCAGACGAGCTCATTTCGGTATCTTCAAGTTGTTCAATTAATTCATCAATTTCGTGATGTTCAGCTACGCTGTGGCGCGCTTTTTCATGAGTTAAGTCATCAAACATAAGTGGATTGTAAAAGTAACGTTCTTCAAATTTTGCGTGTTGTTCTAATTCTGTTTTTAGCTCGTCCATTAGCTCGTGGCGCTGCTCTGTGTCGCCGTGCGTTTGAATAAGCGCATCTACTAATTCTCGTTGTTTGTCATGGTCATGACGTAGTGCTTCAAAAATATTCATAACTAATCCTTTTACAATTTATTTGCTTATATCACTAAGACTAGCAAACTAAATGCCAAATATTAAGTTGATGTATTTTATTGCTTTTATTTTGATTTTTTATTTTTAGGCTGCTATCACTGTAAATTTTACAGTGATATGAATGCAATAATTTCAGGCTTTTACATAGTTCAATTATAGAAGTGAGTATAAATTCCTACAGAACCTTACAAATATTTACTGGTTGTTTATTTTATTGCAGTGATAAAGTAGCAACATTATTTAGGTACAATCTATATGTATTACTCCCACATATAATACCAATCGGTATAAATGCAGGTAGCACGTTAACTTAATAGGATAGTTTAAGGATGAACATAAAAAGCCCCATCGCCGCATTATTGCTGTGCGCTTTACTAAGTGCCCGTAGTACAGCCCCACGTTCTGACCCTAACTTATGCATTGAAGAGGCTGAAACGGTTGATCGAAATGGCGCTCAAACAAGCTCAGAAGTTTATAATCAATGCATTAGCGCACAAATTAAAAAGGATGAAAAAAATGACACTTTTTTTGATATTATCGGTACGTTCTTTTTTGAATTTTTTGTAATGGTGGTAGAAAGTAAATAGGCTAACTTGCAGCTGTAATTTAAAGTAAATAAGTTGCGTAAAAATAGGATTAGTTATGAAGCAATTATTGATAGCAATTCCACTTTTTTTATTACTAAGCGCTTGTGCGGCACAGCCTTACGCAGGCTCGGCAAAATGTATGGAACAAGCAGATATTGCATACGAAACCGATACACGTAAAAATGAGACATTAGATAATGAATGCAAAGCTGCAAAAGTAAATACGCCTAATAAAGAGCTTGAGAATCATGGCTTGGTTGATAGAAGCCTTTTACAGCTAATCGTTAGCGTTTTAAATGGCGTATTTTAATAGTAAAAATATAATTAAATAAGGTATGTATGAGGGAAGAACTAAGAGCAAAAATAATTACCGTGTGCGATAAAAAAATAGCAGCTAAAGGCGAAAATGTAGGGCTTTCTTTTTATGCATTTTTTGCTAATAAAAACGACGACCCAGAGCTACTTATGGAAGCTGCTACTTGGTGGATACACACCCATAAATTAGATCATTTTGTAAAAGCACATAAAATTAAACAAATGGTTTTAGACGGACTTTAGTCAAGTAAATGAGCCAATACTTTTAGCTGTGCTTATTTAATCAACAACGACTTGGTTTCTTCCGTTTTCTTTTGCTTTATAAAGTAATTTATCTGCATGCTTAATAAGAACATCTAGTGTGCTTTTTAAAGGGCCACTTACAGAGGCCCCTGTACTAAAGGTGATTTTTGTATCACTAGGAAGGTCTTCTATATTACTGCAATGCTCGGCGAAGCTAATGGCGAGTCGGTTAAATATATCGCGAATTATTCGTTCATCAACCGTATTTAGTGCAAATAACCACTCTTCGCCGCCGTAACGACCAAACTGATGATCATTACATAGTGTTTCTTTTGCAGCTTTTGCAAAGGCAATAAGAACTAAATCTCCAACATCGTGACCAAAATGGTCGTTAACTTTTTTAAAGTAGTCTAAGTCAATAATCGCTATCGTCATTTTACCTTCACCAAGCTTTGCTTCTGCTGCGCGCATTATTCCTCTGCGATTAGGGCAATTTGTTAGATAATCTGTTAATGAAATATCGTGATATTTTTGACGTTGTCGAGCTTGCCGATAAAATAAAAATAATGAAGCAATCACTAAAATAAATGCAATAGCAGCGCTGAGTCGCCAAATTATTTTTTGTTGGTACTCTTCTTTAGCTTGTAGTTCACTAATGTCTTTTGCGTACTCTAGTTGCTGTATTTTTTCTTCTTTTTCTTTTACTTCAAACTGCACCTGTAGTGTTTTTATATTATTTTCACTAGTTGCTTCGTAGTGTTTTTTTGTATAAAGGAGCTTTTGTTCAATTGCTTCAAAAGCCTCGTCAGTGTAGTTAAGGCGTCGCTTTAGCTCATAGCGTTTACCTAAAAAATCGGCTTTATAAATACTGCGGCTGAATTTATCTAATTTTAAAAACACCTCATCGTTTGCTTCATTTGCTTGATCAAGTAAATTTAGTTTTATATATATGTCAGCTAACAAAATGAGCGATGCGAGTTGCATGTCGTGAACACCTGCAGAACGAGCAAGCTCAATGTTTTCTTTAGTTAAAGTTAATGCTTTATCGTAGTTTGCTTGTAAGTATTCAATACTGGCAATTGAGTACTGAGCAAAGGTTAAGCCTTTTTGCATATTAGCTTTTTTAAAATAGAGCAATGCTTTGTCTAGGTATATTAAGGCATCTTTAGGTTTTTCTATCTCAAGCAATATATTGCCTAAACTCCAATATGCTTTTGCAGTAAAAAGCCCATCTTGTGTTTGCTCATATGCTGCAACTGCTTTTTTTGCATAATATACGGCTTTGTCTTTTTCGTTTAGATAATTGTATGCATCGGCTATTTTTCTAAAAAAGTATCCTTGAGATGCTGAATCGTCATCTTTTAATGCTAATTCTAGCCCCTCTAGAGCAACATTTAGGGTCTTTTTCAATGAATCTGTATCGGTGTAATAGTAAGCAAGTGCTCGTAAAATAATGATTTTTTCTTTAGTTGAATGCTGTTGCAAGCTTTCTTCTAATTTTGTGGCTAGCGTGTGTGCTGGAGCTGGGTTTGGCTCCCTCGCTAGAGACTTGAGTTGTGATTCGAGAAATAATAAATATACACTTTTTTGATTTGGTAACTCTTTGTTCTTTAAGTAATAGGATAAGTGTGTGTTTAACGCTTCATATTTTTCTTGTCTAAAAAGTAACTCCGCATACAAAGCGGCCGCTTCTAGATGAAGGTTTTCCCAATTTTGCTCTTTGCTTATTTTAAACGCTTGAGTAAGTTTGTCTTCATTTTGAAGATAGTCTAATTCATTCAGTTTTATGTTGTTGATCAGGACTTGAGTCGTGTCAAAGTCTAGCGCATGTAAAGTTGCACTTAATGAGTCGCCGTTAGCTGAGGCAAGCTTACTTAAAAGTAAAAATAAAAGGAGAACAATATACTTTGCCCATAAAGTATTACCTAAAACCTTTATTTGTGTATTGTTAGTCATGTTAATCCTTTGCTGACTTATTTTTATTAGGAAATACTTTTCTACATTGCTTAATAAACTTGGGCTTGAACAGTTTTTTATACTCATTATTGAAAAAATAAGACCATAAACGATATCAATTTAATTAATAAAAACCAACACATTGTATAATATAGTCGTTGTAGCTATGTGTTTTTATTAAAAATCTGCGGCTACTTCAAACTCTAATCGCTTAAGTGTAATTGGGTGAGTAAATGCTAAGTATTCTGCATGTAAATGTAATCGTTCGGCTTTTTGTCCGTAATGTGTGTCGCCTATAATTGGCAAGTTTAAACCTAAACTGTGTGCGCAATGCACTCTTAATTGATGAGTTCGCCCTGTTTTAGGGTATAACTGTAATCGGGTAATGTTGTTGTTACGCTCTAAAACCTGCCAGGTAGTAAGCGACGGCTTACCATGTTTGTAACACACCATTTGGCGCGGTTTATCATCAAAGTCGAGCATTAATGGTAAATCAATTACTCCGCTATCCTCAGCTACGTTACCATTAACTAACGCGACATAACGTTTATCTATGGTGCGTTCAATAAACTGCTTTTGCAGTGCTTTGTGCACGCGTTTATTAAGTGCGATCATCAATAACCCTGAGGTCGACATATCTAACCTGTGCACAATTAGCGGGCCTGAAGCCTCTGGAAACTGCGTTTTGATTCGCATATAAACTGAGTCATCAATATTAACGCCAGGCACAGATAAAAACTCAGCGGGCTTATTTACCACAAGTAAGTCGTCATCTTTGTAAACAATACTTAAATCTTTACCCTGAGCTGGGTTGATAAGTAGCGGGTTATCTTCAACGTTTAAGCCCTTTAGCATGTGCCCAAGTATTGGTTGGCATTTACTGTAACAAGAAGGGTAGTAGTTTTTATGCTGCCTAATTGCTGATTTAGGTGCTGCTCCCCACCAAAACTCTGCCATAGCAAGTGGTTTTAAACCATGCTTATAGGCGTATTGTAATAATTTAGGCGCTGCACAATCGCCAGCACCCGAAGGAGGAGTGTGCTCAGGTAATGCTGCAAAAATAGCATTTAAGTCTGTAGTTTCACCATTTGCATTTAAAAATTGGTACTGCGCAAATAACTTTTTTTGTAAGCTTTTAGAAAGCGTTTTACGGCGCTTTTTTAAATGAGCAATTTCATCAGAAATATTGATGTGTGTTTGCTGCAGTGACTCGATTATATTTTGCCAATAGGCTTTAAGTGCCAGCAGTTGCTTTTTTTCTACGATACTTTGCCCTGCAAGCTTATTTTTTAACTGCTCAAAATCACTTTCGCTAAGCTCTAATTCGCCTTCGGTACGTTGTATTTTACGTTGCTGGCGACCGGCTTGTATTACTGCCTGTTGGGCTAATAGTGCTTGCTGGTAGCTTTGTGTTGCATCATCAAGTTTGCTATTAACTTCATGCAGTTGTTCACTATTTTCTAACTGCTCAATTTGAGCATTAATATCGTTAATTATTTTACTTTGAGTCAAATAGCTATCGTCTTGCAGCTGCATGCTAGAAACAGGCGGCACAAAGCTAATATTACCTTTATCACCTTCAATTTGCCCCGAATAAGCACTTAAAAAGCCTAATTGTTGCTTAGCATTTTGCACCACTAAAACCCCAAACATTTTACCTGCATTTTCTGCTTTTAAATGCGTTAACGTTTCAAGCTGTTGCTGTAATTGTTTTGTGGCTGCTACAGCTAAAGGTTGCGGCTCGTAATAAAAAGGGAAAGTAAACTTTTCAGGAAGCGCGAGAGAATCAATATTTTGAGAAAATAATGTAAAGCACAAAGCAGAATTTGACATAGAAGTAAGAGAAAAGCATTCAGTAAAATAATTGAGCGCATAATAACATATTCATAGTTAAGCCACTAAAAATCTCGCACCCGCATATTCATAAACACTTTAAAGCGGACATTCATGTTTTATGTATCAGTATGGGGGCACAGCAAACCTAGTAGTACCGTTTGTTAGTAAAGTCTCGGTAGTAATATGTCTATCATTATCAAAATACCTAAGCTTATCGATTCTCAATAATTGAGCGCATTTCGAAACGATGACTTACTTGATAGAGCAGAGACGAAAAATCAATTTACAGAATAACTGAATATTTAGGAGTTCTATATTATGAGTCAAAATATCGCAAGTTTTATCACTAAAACCCTTGAACAAGCTGGCGTAAAACGTATTTGGGGAGTAACTGGCGATTCACTTAACGGCATTAGTGAAAGTCTGCGAAAAATGGGAACAATTGAATGGTTAGGAACGCGACATGAAGAAGTTGCCGCATTTGCAGCCGGTGGCGAAGCGCATTTATCAGGCGAGCTTGCGGTGTGTGCGGGTTCTTGCGGGCCAGGTAATCTTCATTTAATTAACGGCTTATTTGATTGTCAGCGCAATAATGTACCGGTATTAGCTATTGCCGCACACATTCCTTCATCTGAAATTGGCAGTAGTTATTTTCAAGAAACCCATCCGCAAGAATTATTTAAAGAATGCAGTGTATATTGTGAAATGGTTTCGAGCCCTGAGCAAATGCCGTACCTGCTAGAAACCGCAATGCGACAAGCAATACTAAACAAAGGCGTGAGTGTACTTGTGCTACCTGGCGACATTGCATTAAAAGATATGCCCAAAGCTATTAAGCCAAAATGGAACGTGCCAAAACCAGCAACGTATACCCCCGCTTTATCTGATATTGAAGCGATGGCAACTCATCTTAATAAAAGTAAAAAAGTAACCTTGTTGTGTGGTGCTGGTTGTAAGGATGCCCACGACGAAATTGTTGCGCTAGCCGAAAAATTACAAGCACCGATAGTGCATGCCATGCGCGGTAAAGAATTTATTGAGTACGATAACCCTTACGATGTTGGTATGACTGGGTTTATTGGCTTTGCGTCGGGCTATCATGCAATGCAAGAAGCCGATACGTTACTTATGATTGGTACTAGTTTTCCTTATCGTGCTTTTTACCCCGAAAATACCACCATATTGCAAATTGATAATCAGGCAGCGTCACTTGGGCGACACGTTCAAATTGATTGTGGCGTATTAGGAGACACAAAAAATTCAGTGACCACACTGCTTGATTATATTAAAGGTGAGCGTACAAGTTCACACTTACAAAAGAGTGTTAAAAACTACAAAGAGTCTCGACAAGATCTTGATGAACTTGCCAGTGGCAAAACCTCGCAAAATTTAATTCACCCGCAATACCTAACACGTTTACTCAACGAGCAAGCGGCTGACGATGCTGTTTTCACTTGTGACGTAGGTACGCCAACAGTGTGGGCTGCGCGTTATTTATCAATGAATGGTAAGCGTCGCTTAATTGGCTCGTTTAATCATGGCTCTATGGCAAATGCGATGTCGCAGGCAATGGGGGTCCAATCTGTTGATAGAGACCGCCAAGTAATTGCAATGTGTGGCGATGGTGGCTTTTCGATGTTAATGGGCGATTTAATCTCGCTTAAACAGCTTAATTTACCAATAAAGATTGTTGTTTATAATAATCGCTCACTTAGTTTTGTGGCCATGGAAATGAAAGCCAGTGGGTTTTTATCAAGCGATACTGATTTAGAAAACCCAAGTTTTGCTAAAATTGCAGAGGCTTGTGGCTTAAAAGGGATTCATGTGGACGACCCTGAAAAATTACCATCGGCAATGAACGAGATGATGAACCACTCAGGACCTGTTGTTTTAGAAGTAGATACCGCAAAACAAGAGCTTTCAATGCCGCCGCAAATTAAACTAGAGCAAGCAAAAGGCTTTAGCGTTTACATGATGAAGGCGCTTATAAACGGCAAAGGAAACGAAATTATAGAGCTTGCCAAAACTAACTGGTCACGCTAAGTGAGTTACTTTTCTTAGAAATTGATAGCGCTCTAAAATTGCACGAGTGCTAATTAATAAAACCGTATAATTTTTTGAATATTGACCATGTAGAATGAATGCTCTACCATGTGGGTAGAGTGTTCGTTCTACATGAGTTTAATACTATGCTTAAACAAGAAATAGCAGGGGCTTTAGAAGTCGCCTTTAGTCAGTATGGCTTTGCTGAGCCAAGCGTCGCAAAATTGCAAAAGCTGAGTGGCGTTAGCCTTCGCACGCTTTACAAATATTACCCTTCAAAACAAGCAATGATCGTTGCTGCACTTGAGTATCGACATCAGCGCTATATCGCATTTTTACTCGAAAACGCTCCAGCTAAGGGAGCCGATTGCATAGTGCATATTTTTTCACGATTAAAGCATTGGATGGAGCAATTTGCCCCTAATGGCTGTTTGTCGATTAATGCGCTTAGTGCTTTTCCTGATGATTTAGAAATTAGTAGCGCCGTGCAAAAACACAAAAATGAGGTGAGGCAATTGCTTGCGCAGCAAAGTTTACAGCAGCCACTTGCCGATGTTTTATTTTTACTACACGAAGGCGTTTCGAGTGCATGGCCTGTAATGGGTGACACCGCTGTTATTTCTGCGCAGCAAAGTGCTTTATTACTAATGAAGGAGAAAAGCTAATGACTGATTTACCAAAAACCATGCAAGGTGTTCAGCTTACAGGGCATGGTGATTTTAGTATGCTTAAATACACGGCAGACATAGCATTAGCAACACTTGGCGAAGACGATGTTTTAATTAAAGTTATGGCAGCGGGTGTTAATAATACCGATTTAAATACGCGTTTAGCTTGGTATTCTAAACAAGATGAAGGTAGTGAAGATGCAAGTTGGTCTGGTAATGCTCTGGTATTTCCACGTATTCAAGGTGCTGATGTGTGCGGTGTTATTGTTGCTGTTGGCAATAATGTAAAGCCAAGTAGAATTGACGAGCGTGTACTTATTGAGCCTTGTATTGTTAATGCTGCTGGTAAAGAGCTTGAAACACCGTGGTATTTTGGTTCTGAATGCGATGGTGGTTTTGCACAATATACCTCTGTTGATGCAAGCCATGCTTATAAAGTTAATAGTCATTATAGTGATGTGGAACTTGCGTCATTTCCTTGCTCGTACTCCACAGCCGAAAACATGCTTTATAGGTCTAACGCAAAACACGGCGAAACCGTTTTAATTACTGGTGCATCTGGTGGCGTAGGCTCAGCTGCAGTGCAACTAGCTAAAGCGCGTGGTGCGTACGTTGTGGCTCTTACGAGTAAAAGTAAGGCGCAGCAATTAAAAGATTTAGGTGCAGATAAAGTTATTTTTCGAGAAGACGATTTAGTCCAAACATTAGGGAAAAACAGTATAGATGTTGTTGTTGATTTAGTTGCTGGTGAGCAATGGCCTAAATTATTAGACGTATTAAAACCTAAAGGGCGTTATGCGGTTTCGGGTGCAATTGGTGGCCCGTTAGTTGAGCTTGATATACGCACACTTTATTTAAAAGATTTAAGCTTTTTTGGCTGCACAGTGTTAGAGGCTGGGGTATTTAAAAACTTAATACGCTTTATTGAGCAAGAAAAAATAAAGCCAATCGTGGCGCATACTTTTCCTCTTACACAAATAGTAAATGCACAGCAGGCCTTTAGTGAAAAACAACACGTGGGTAAGATTGTATTAACTATCCCTCATAGTGATTAAGTTTATTTTAAAAGCTCGCGATGCTGTAAAAAGCGCAGCGAGCTTTTGCCTCAAAGGGGATTTTACAAACTCTTTTTAGGCGGTAGGGCTACGTTTGCAAATATTAGTCCTGCAACAAGCGACATAAATATTAAAAACGTTTGTTGGCCTATGTGCTCTGCATATACAAAGTCTTGGCCTTCAATAAGTGAGTTTAAGCCAATATACGTTTTGCTTCCTGGTACTAATACAATTAAACCTTGCATGGCAACAATAGAGGCCGGCGCATTAGCAACGCGGTTAAACAAGTTACTAAATATACCCACCGATAAAGCACCTACAAACGTACCTAACGTGTAATCAAGGTACATAGCCGAGCCAATACTGGTGCCGTACGCTATAAAGCCTGATGCAATAGACCAAACTGCGTGTTTAAGTTTGGTTCTAAAAATAACGATTAGGCTGCTACAAAGTAAAAATATAGCCAGCCATGCGGTCCACTTTGGTAATGGCTCAGGTTGTACAAAATCAGCTTGCCCAAAAAGTGCAAAGCCAATACCTATGCCAATAAAACCGCCAAAATACAGTTTAAATAGCAGCATAAACGAGTCCATGACTCGCGCAGTACCAGAGACTAAGTGCCGTGCTGCCAGCTCAGCTAAGCCAAGCGCAAGTGCTAAACCGGGTATAAACACAATAATGGCCGAAAGTACCACCAAGCGTATGTTTATTTCAGGTGTTATGTATACGCTTACTGCACAGGCAAGTATGGCCGATATTATTGCTACTAATGGCTCAAGCATATGTGCTACGCGTTTTGAGCGCCCAGACCAAAGCACAAACACATAAACAACTAAAGTAAGAAGCGATGACCAAATAACATCAGTCCAGCTAGTACCCATTAACATGGCAAACGCACCACCAGAAGTTGCAAACGCAACGCCCGTAACAAGTTTATTGTATGGGTTTGGCATTACAAAAATAGCGTCTAGTTGCGCATCAACTTCTTGTAAACTTAGCTTGTCGTCAAGCATTTGGTTTACAAGGTCGTCGGTGTCGGCAAGTGAGCCTAAATCGTGATCGCCAGGGTCTACACGTGCAACATGGGTATATTCGTCTTCGTGGCCATCGGTCCAAATAACAAACGTTACAGAGGTTGGCGACATAACAAACGACGATTTAAGTCCTAAGTATGTAGCCACTTCCATTAGGTGGGCTTCTAGGCGGTAAGCAGGCGTACCATACTTGTGAAGCATCTTACCTAATTTAACGATAAATTTGCGTTTTTCTGTAAAGGTTGCAGTTTTCAAATCTTTTTGGACCAAATATTGCGATAACTAAGCTAAAAATATAGACAATACAGCTAAAAATGCCCACGTTTGATGGGCGCGATTTTAAACACTAATTGGTGCGTGTCTAGTCATTTTTAATCTAATTTTTTATTTTTTTCAGCTATCCATTGCGACATGTATTGAGTGCTGCGCATTGTATGATGTTTGAGCATTTGGCCTGTGAAGTTTTTTTCGCGATGAGCGTTTAAATCACTACTTATTGAATCGACTTTTTGAATTAACGCTGCGCTTAATTGGGCTTTATCGTACAGCGTATTAAGGAGTGTATTACCATCTTGCTGCGCTTGTTCAAAGTCACTTTGATTGGTGTACATTTCAATGGCAGCGTTGGCAAAGTCATCGGCGGTGTTGGCTATTTTACCCGGCCATGGTAAATCGTTATGCATGCCTTCTGCGCCAATATTGGTGGTAACGCTGGGTGTTTGCATAATCATGGCTTCAAGCAATTTACCTTTAATGCCTGCACCAAAACGCAGTGGTGCTAAACATACGCGTGCGCTTTGCATTACATCAAATGCATTATCGGCCCAGCCTTTTATTAAAAACCCTGTTTTAGGGTTATTTAGTGCCGTGGCTTTTGGTGGTGGGTAAGAGCCATAAATATGTAGTTCTGCTTTTGGTAGCTGCTTGCGAATAAGTGGCCATATTTTTTGTAGGTAAAGTACAGCATCCCAGTTTGGCGCGTGTCTAAAGTTACCTATGGTCATAAAGTGCTGGCGCTGCTCAAACGTTTTTGTACTTGTAGGCAGTGAGCTTAAATCGACCATAAACGGTAAATGGTGTAATAAGCTTGGCTCTATTTTAAATACGCTGTTTAGCAGGCTCATTTCATAACTTGAAATAATTAAGCTTAGGTCGCAGCGTAAAATAGCGGCAATTTCGCGTTTTGCTATGTCTGAGTGTAAATCGCTGGTTGTAAATTCACGCTCACCTTTAAACGCTTCGTGGCGAGCGTTACGCAGACATTGTAAATCTTCGGTATCTAAAATTTTAATGGCTTGTGGGCAGTGTTTATCGACGCGCCAGCCAAATTGTTCTTCCATCATAAAACGGTCAAACATGACTATATCTGGATTATAGGCTTTAACGTATTCGTCAAAACTGTCACAGTTTAGCGCAATGCTTTGGCTGGTTATGCCGAAGTCGTCAAGGTTTACCATGTGGTCGGTGCGCTGCGCGGGCGTTGCAAATTCAACGTCCCAGTTTTGCGCTCTAAATGCATTTAATAACGACATCATGTGCGTTCCCGCAGCAGACGAATTTGGCTCTGGCCATACGTAGCCAATTACCAGCACTTTTTTCATTGGCTAGAATCTCTAATTTGTAAGTTTACATTTACCAGTGTTTTTACTGGCGGGGCTGTATTTTGTAGTAGCTCTTGCAGTATTAAAAGACACCGCTTGGCTATATCGGTTGTACTTATAGCGACGGTGGTTAAGTGATCATTTACAACCGCGCTATTAGGAATATGGTGGCAGCTCACCACTTTAATACAGTGATGTGTTAATGAGTTAATAGCAGCAATAACACCTTGAGCAATAATATCGTTTGCACACACGACTGCGTTTAATGTTGGGTTGTGTTTATATGCTTCTATAAATGCATTTTTAGCGCTAAGGGCTGTGTTTACTGCGCAGTAAATGGATGCTAATGGTGTAATGCTGTGCTGCGTGCAAGCGGTATTAAAGCCACTTTGTAGTGCTTGTGAATCACTTAAAGTAAGTTCACTGCCTATAAATGCAATGTTTGTCACGCCTTGTGAGAGCAAATGCATACTGGCTACGTGGCTGGCTTTTTTATAGTCGGGTAATACACAAGGAGCTGCGCTAAAGGGCACTTCACTCATTACGGTAATTACTTTGTGTTGCGCGCTGAGCGTATCAAGCCATTTGGGGCAAGTACTAGCAACGGGGCAAATAATAAATGCAGCAGCGTTGTATTCTTTTAAGTTTTTAACTGCGTTTGCTTGTAGTTCAAGACTATTATTACTGCTTACAATCATGGCTTGTAAGCCATTGTCGTTTAACAAAAATTGTAGGCTGGTAGCAAGGTGTGCCATAGCTGGGTTAGTTAAATCGTTTATTACTATGGCCACTAAATTTGAGCGCTTTGAGCGCATAGCAGCGGCATCACGATTATAAACGTACCCTAGCTCATCAATCGCTTTGAGTATTTTTTGTTTACTTTTATTGCCCACTTTATCGCTTTGGGTAAGCACCAAGGATACGGTTGATTTTGATACACCAGCACGTTCTGCAACATCAAAAATAGTGACTGATTTGGCTTTGTTATGCATTGTATTTTAAGTACCGCAGTGGTGAATAAATAGCGCTGTAGTTTAGCTTAATCAGCACTATTAAGTCATCTTTTAGAGGTGTTTAACTTACCTTAATACTTTATGAACAAAGCAAAACGTGTTTATATACGCCTATAAGAGTAAAAAATAACAAAAGGATAAAAACATGAGCGCTTTTAGGCTGTTAGTTGCCTTTATTTGTTGTGCGGCATTAGTACCAACAAGTTACGCCGAGCAGGGCTATCAAACCCCATCACCCGAACTTGCAGCTTTGGTTGACGCTAAGTTAGCACCCACTAGTTACTTATCGAGCGATGGCCAGTGGCTAGCGCTTTTTGCACGCAAACGTGTAGTAACCCTTGATGAACTTGCAAAAGAAGAGCTTAAGCTTGCTGGTATTAAGCTAAACCCCGCTAATTTTTCGCGCTCTCGTGTGAGTGCCAAATTTAGTGCCGTGGAGCTAAAGCATGTTCAAAGCGGGTCGGTTATCAGTATTAACAACTTACCTAATGGCATTATTCGTTCTCCTAAGTGGTCATCTAATAGTCAATATTTGGCCTTTATTGTTGAGCAACCAACCCAAGCCAACTTATGGCTTTACAGCGTTGAAACCAAACAAGCAAAAGAGCTTTCAAGCGCTGCATTAAATTCGGTATTAACTGCCTCACCATATAGATGGCTGCCAGATAGCAGCGCCATTGTTGCAAATCTTGCTGTTAATTTTGGTAAACCAAAGCTTGAAAATAACAGCCAAAATGTAGTGCCTGTTATTCAACAAAGTACTGGCGAAAAAGCGCCAGCACGTACTTACCAAAATTTATTAACCAGCCCGTTTGATGAATCACAATTTAAGTTTTACGGTCAAGGACAACTGGCTTACATAACGCTTGATGGCAATACTCAAGCAATAGGTAGCCCTTCTTTATTTAAATCATTTTCGGTGTCACCTGATTCTACCAATATTTTAGTAGCCGGTATTAATGAGCCGTTTTCGTATCAAGTGCCTTACAGCCGATTTGCAAGCACATGGCAAATATGGGGCATGCGCGGCTATGCATTAGCAGAGCTGGCAAAACAGCCACTTGCCGATAACATTCCACAAGGTTACGACAGTGTACGCACTGGCCGCCGCGATTTTGAATGGCGAGCAGACCAAGGTGCAGAGGTTATTTGGGCGCAGGCGCAAGATGGCGGCGATATGAAAACCGACGTTGAGCATCATGATTATGTTTACAGCTTACGTGCCCCCTTTAAACGCGAGCCTAAATTATTTGCCAAAGTAGAACGTCGTTATTCGGGAATAGAGTGGGGTAACGAAAACGTAGCAATGCTGACAGACTGGCGCTTTAGCGATCGCCAAGTACGCACCTTTGTTGTACAACCTCGAAATGCCGACAGAAACCGCGTGCTATTTTCAGAGCGTAGTTACAACGACGCGTATAAAGACCCTGGTAATGCAATTTACGAGCGCAACGATTTAGGCGCAAACGTAATTAAAATTGTAGGCGGGCGTTATATTTACCTGCGCGGTAATGGAGCTTCAGAGCAAGGTAATATCCCGTTTTTAGACCAATACGATGTTAAAACAAATAGCAGCAAGCGTTTATGGCAATCAGAAGCGCCATACTACGAGCGTGTACGCGCTCTGCTTGACGACGAAGGTGAGCGATTTATTACTATTCGCGAATCTAAAACTGAGCAACCTAACTTTTTTATACGTGATTTAGATAACGACACGCTAACGCAATTAACGACATTTGAGCACCCGTACCCTGCATTTAAAGGCGTAACTAAAGAGCAATTACGTTATAAACGCGACGACGGTGTTGAGCTTTCGGGCACGCTTTATTTACCACCAGGGTACGATAAAACACAAGGCCCGTTACCGGTACTTATGTGGGCTTACCCACTTGAATACAAAGATAAAGCCGTAGCATCACAAGTACGCGAATCGCCTTATGCATTTACCTACATTGGTTATTGGGGGCCAATGCCTTATCTTGCTAAAGGGATTGCCGTGTTTGACGACCCTAAAATGCCAATAGTGGGTATTGATGGCAGCGAGCCAAACGATAACTTTAGAAAGCAGCTAGTATCAAGTGCGCAAGCAGCTGTTGATGTATTAGTTAAAAAAGGCATTGCCGATAAAGATAAAATTGCCATAGCAGGGCACTCATACGGTGCATTTATGGTTGCTAACTTATTGGCTCATAGCGATTTATTTAAAACAGGTATTGCCCGCAGTGGCGCGTATAACCGCACATTAACGCCGTTTGGTTTTCAAGGAGAAGAACGTGACTTTTGGCAAGCACAAAGTGTGTACGCTAATATGTCGCCGTTTTTTCACGCTGAAAAAATCAATGAGCCAATGCTAATGATCCACGGTCAAGAAGATCCTAATTCAGGAACCTTCCCAATGCAAAGTGAGCGCATGTACGCAGCGCTAAAAGGTTTAGGTAAAGATGCTCGCTTAGTAATGCTCCCTTACGAAGCACATGGTTACCGTGCGCGTAAAAGCTTATTACATGTATTGTGGGAACAAGAACAGTGGTTAGATAAGTATTTGTTAAATGGTACAGCAGAGCCAGTAGAGGTTATTACTGAACCCGTGGTAAGTACTGGGCAATAGTAATAAACATGAGTAAGCAACAGCGCGGCTACTTATAGCCGCGTTTTTGCTTTTAATATGAGAGTAAATTAATGATTGATGTAGCAGCACTTGCGGTTTTTATTCCTACGTTCTTTTTTGTGTCGATAACGCCTGGTATGTGTATGACCCTTGCCATGACACTCGGTATGAGCATTGGCGTGCGCCGCACATTATGGATGATGATAGGTGAGCTGCTAGGCGTAGCAACCGTTGCCATAGCTGCGGTATTAGGCGTTGCAAGCGTAATGCTAAATTACCCAGATGCATTTGCCATTTTAAAGTGGGTAGGCGGTGCGTACTTAATTTACATTGGCGTTAACATGTGGCGAGCCAAAGGCAAAATGTCGGTTGATACCTCAAAACCAAATGACGTAAGTAGAAAGTCGTTATTTACGCAAGGTTTTGTAACCGCAATTGCTAACCCTAAAGGGTGGGCGTTTATGATCTCGTTATTACCGCCGTTTATTAGTGTTGAGCATGCTGTAGCCCCTCAGCTTTTAGTATTGCTTGGCGTTATAATGACCACCGAGTTTTTAAGTATGTTAGCTTACGCAACAGGCGGTAAAAGCTTACGTTTATTTTTAGCCCGTGGCGATAATATTAAATGGATGAACCGTATTGCTGGTAGTTTAATGGTTGCTGTAGGTGTGTGGTTATCGTTGGACTAATTATTCAAGATTAATAATAAATGTGGTTGAGCGATATTTGTACAGTTTGCAAGGTTTTTTATATAAAACTAAATAAATAGAGCTATCATACAAAAATGAGACAAAAGTATTAACTTAAGCTGAACGCCTTGTCGTGGTTACATTTGTTTGTTTTTTTGTTGCTGGTAATATAAATTTATTAATTTTCCGTGTTGCATTTTTTTACAAATTCGGTAATTCTAATCTCATATTCAAGGAAGAATGAATCAAGTCAACTGCTTAGCTTTGTGCTTTCTTGCCTTTTTAATGTATAGGGAATTACCTCATGAAAAAAGCTATTCTATCCGCACTTATTTTCGTACCTCTTTTTGCTGGTTGTGTTTCAACAACCGATACTAGTACTTCTGCTAATTTAGACCGCAATACTGCAGTTGCTGAGTTGACTACTCGAATGGATACACTTGGCTATTTTCACCCGGTGGCTGTACAGGTAGGTATTGACGAATTTTTAAATATGTCAGCTATTATCCTTGAGCGTCAACGAAAAGTTATGGGTGAATACCGCACTCAAACTGATAACTACCGTGATGTACAAGCCTTTTTATATGCCCATCAAAAGTCGACACCAGAGCAACTTCAAGCTGCAATCGAAGAGTTTGACGCAGGAGCAAAGAATAAAGATGAAGAAATTGGTTATAAAATAGCAGCTTATAACTTAGCGAACGAAGGTATTTATCAGCAAAATGTTGAACTTGCGACTGATTTAACGGTAGAGATTGCTAAATCTGCTTATATTTTAAGCCAGCACAGCACTGTCATAGCCAAAGTAACAGCTTTAAAAATGGGTGGAAATCTTGTCAATTCATGGCTTTCAAGCGATGAAGAGAATGCTGAGCAAGAAGAGGATCCTAAAGATATAGGCACAGCTCTTATTAAAGCAAAAGATCAACTTGCGTTAGCGCTTGAAGCAAACGAAATTATAGAACTTGAGCAAGCCACAATTACTGCAATAAATGAGTTACAACTTGAGCAAGAAGCGAAAGGTTAATGAAAACAAGCATTTTTGCTTTTTTTATAGCATGTGCTTTTAGCTGCTCAGCTCAAAACTGGCCAGATTGGGTAACTCAACCGCAAAAAAGTGATGAATATATTACTGCGGTTGGGATTGGTGAGAGTCGCTTAGCTGCAAAGCAAGCGGCTATAGCCGATATTACTACTCAACTAAGCGTTGATGTAAGTACGCAGCAATTACAAAAGCTCATAAAGCAGGACAACCAAGCAAGCAATTATTTTGAACAAGCAACAACCTTAACTAGTTTACCGTTTACATTAACTGGACTAGAGGAGTTAAATACGCTTGAGCAAAATAACTTATTTGCTTTAAAAATGGGAGTTAAAAAATCGGCTTTAGTTAAAAACCTAAAATCTGATTTATTAAAACTTTCTCGTATCTCTGCGCCAAAAAATGACAACGAACAGCGTTTCATTTGGGCACTTAAAAATAGTGGAGGTCTTGATGTTGCGGCAAAAAAGCTAGCAGTATTAGAGCTCCTTTCTGGGCCTAAGCTATTAATTCAATCGACTTTAAATAATTTATTGAATGAGCAAGCAAAAGCATTAAATGCTGTTTCTTGTGATGTGATCGGTGCTAATAATATTAGCGAAATTAAATCAGCACTAAATAATGCACTCCCACATAGCGGCGATACACGTTTATGGATGCGTCCCCAAATACGTTGGCAGTACGCCAAATCTAATAATAATTATTCAGCCAAAGTTATTTTAACTCTAGCGCTTACGCGAAGTTCAAGTCCTTTCAAAGTATTACTACAACAGGATCTTTTTGCGCAGGAAAGTGCCACGACACAAGAAAATGCAAAACAAAAAGCGATTAACAATTTAATACAACAACTTAAAGCGCCTGCTAGTCAGTGGCTGTTCGATATTTAGGAATGGTAATGAAATTAATAAAAAACTTAACTCTATCAGCATTTACACTCGCCTTATTAGCAGGTTGTAACTCTTCACCTAAACAAGGAAGTGCTACACAATCAGGGTTGGTTAGTAACAACGCCTCGAATACCGTAATAGCCAAAAGTGCTTATATATTTAATGACGCGGATATAGCTATGCCTGCATATTTTGATACCCAAGGTTTAGAGCGTTGCACGTTTGATGCAAATACAGAAACAGATAGTTGTCCGCTTAAAAAACCAATTGTACGCATGTACTTTGATTTAGCTGGTGTAAATGGCAGTGGTATTGGTGTTGATGCTATGCGCGAGTTTGACAACCAAAACTTATTGCTAATGCTCGAAAATCAATTTGCAGGAATTAATCGCTTTAGAATAGTAACGCGTGATGATGATGCTATTTCAAAGGAACAACAATTAATTTTACAACAGCAAGGCTTAAAAACAGCGGCCAAACGTGCCGAAGTTAAAGCATTAATCCCCGATTTTGTGGTAAAAATTGATTCATTAAGAACACTAAAAACTGAAGGCGCGATTACAGATTGGGCCGATTACACATTAGAGCTAACAACCGGTGTGATAAATCCGCAAACACGTGAAAAGCTATCGCATCCTAATTTAGGAAAGATTCGCGTTAAATCTGAAGATGTACGTGATCGCTCGGAGTTAAAATTTACGACTGTAAGCGGACGCTACGTCGCAGGTTTTCACTTTGATCAAAGTGCTCATGTAAATGCAGTACTCAGCGATATGGGATCGCGTGGTATTGATATTTTGCTTACCCGTATGTTGAGTGAAATGCCTGCCACAGCGCAAGTTTTAGGTATTAAAGGGAACAAAATTAGTTTAGATAGAGGTCAAAATGCAGGCGTACTTCCTAACGAAACAATGATAATTTTTAGCTATGAGGCAGGATTTGTTGAACCGATTGGCGTTGCGAATGTTAACCCTTCGCGTAGTAGTGCAAATGGTGAAATTATTCGTTGGAAAGACTCCGATGCAGCAGATGATGTTAAAAACAAAGCTGAAAATGGTATTTATCGACCGTCAAATGGTACAAAAATATTTGCTGTATCGGTCGGTACTCCCGCTGACTTTTTGGAGAGCCGTACATGATCAAAAAGCTTGGTTTATTAGCATTATGTTCCTTGAGTGCGCAAGCTCAAGTGGATGTATTGTCTGATGGTACGCTACAAACACAGGCATGTGCATATGGACGAGGTAGTACGGCTATTTCGGGTGCAAAAACCCAGGCTAGTGCTGAGCTTATAAGTTTTATTAAAGGTAATAAAAGCCTAACAACCCAAAGTGCGCAGCAACATTTAACAACAAGTTTAGATAATGATGCCGCCAGCTTATATGAGCAACAACGGACTATGATGATGGAAGGTTTGAGTGCTGGTGCCGTTCCTTTAAATTACTCAACGCCTACACTCAGTGGTAACGACACATGCATGACTGTAAGCCTTAACCCGCAAGAGTTAGGAGAGCCGCAAGAGCAAAGCTGGCAACAAACCACTCAAAATATTAGTGTGACAGTAATAGGCCAAGGCTGGAAAAAAGAAGGTAAAACAGCACTGACGATTGCAGAACAAGATGCTTTGCAACGTGCTGTATCGCAAGTTGTAGGTGTGTGGCTTACTCAGCAGCATACGCAATCATCAAGTACAAGTATGAATATTGTTGACGGTAACGAATCAACAAACATACAAGAGTTAATAGGGCAACAGCTTTCGAGTCATAGTGAAGGGCTTGTGAAAGAATGGCAAACCCTGCAAACCAGAGAACTGCAAAATGGTGGTGTGGAAGTCACCGTTATGGCTGTTGTAGAAAAAGCACCACTTATTCAAAAAGTATCTAAATTACTGAGCATGATTGGTTCACCTAGAGTGCAAGTTATTGCGCCTGAACCATTAAAAAAAGAACTAAAAGTTTGGTTAAACGAGCAAGGAATTGAAGTTGGTAACGCGGCTAGTTTAGTTATTTATGCAAAATCTGAAGTGATTAAGCGCGCTAACAACAGACAACTTTATTTAAGTGCTGACGTTAGAGATTTAGCTGGAAACATTTATGGTCAGTGGAAAAACGATCCTTCATTTATGTCGTTGCCTAATGCTCCTTACGTAGAAAAAGATTTAATGGCAGTACATTTGGCGAGCGAGTCACAATCAAAAGCGCTTCATAAAGCCCTTAATAATGCATTTACTCAAGTAGTTGCAAGAGGGGGCTTGGTTCGTGAAGTCATGTTGCCAAGCAATAAGCTAACGCAACCAGAAAAATTGCATGATGTGTTAAGTACGTTAGGTGGCGTAAGCGATATATCTATACATAAACAGCAAAAATATACCGTAGCAAGCCTGAGATTTAAAGGTAGCACCGGGGAACTTGCTCATGCGCTTGATCAGGCGTTAATGACAATAACAGCAAAAAGCCTTTCAAAAATTACAGTCGAAGACGACTTTACACTCAGGTACAAATAAGGATAGATGATGAAATTAAAAATATTAACATTAGCAATGGTTTTAGCTATGCCTGCAATCGCAGAGGAAGAATTTAGCTTAACAGATATGATACCTGCTCGCCCAGGCGCGCAAGTAGTGGGTGCTGAACAAGCCGAAGTTTCTGGCGATGTAGTGGTTGCAAAAGATACAAGCGTTGCAGTTGCTGTTGCTCATCAGGCACTGATGGATGACAACGAAGACGGTATTAAAATGATTCAAGTTGGTAGTGGCACCGGTATTTTATCTATTGGTAGTGCTAGTTATAACACCTACGAAAATATGAATGCGACTTTGCTGTCTAAACGCGGTGCTTATAATCAAGCTTATTTAATTGCGAAAAAACAATTAATTGAAAATATGAAAGGTGTTGAACATCAATGTAGCAATGTAGTGTCTGCAAGAATGGATGTTATTGATACGGGCGTTGAAGGTACGGCAAACGAACAAACTAATATGATGGAGGCGTGTAAAGAGTCTGTATCGGGTTCGTTAGCGGGCTTTGTTACTTATGACGTTTACGACAACATTGATGATAAAGGCGTACGTGTAAGCTTAATTTCAACGCCTAAAACACGTTCACAAATTAAAGGTAATCGTGGTGCCGTAGCGGTAACTACTGAACCGAATGTAATTTTCCAACAAGTAATCAGTGATGTTAAAAGTGGTGTTTTACCACCGGTTGGCGCCAAAGTACTTACTAACGCTGATACTGGCGAAGTTATCGTTTTAGGTTATGGCTCTGCAATTGCACGTCAAAATAGAAACAGCAATGTTGCTCGTAAGCTTAAAGGCGTTGCTAAATCGCAATCGCAAACACGTGCGCGTTCTGCGTTGCTTGCCACTATTCAAGGTGAAAAAGTGTATTGGCAAGGTAGTTTTGACGAAAAGCAAATGGAAGGTACTAAACAGTTTGAGTACGATGACCCATACTTAAATGATCCGCAACAAGTAGAAATTCTTGAAGAAGATCGCAGTACGTTTTTAAATCAATTAAAAACATCTGACGAGTATTCAACCGTTGCAAAAGGTAAATTACCACCTGGTGTAAGTGTTAAAAGTTTTGCAAGTGATGATGGATTTTGGCAGTACAGCGTAGCTGTTTATGCGCCAAGCTTAGAGGCAACGGCACGCAAAGCAGCTAAAGAGATGGAAGGTAATAATGGCCAAACTGTTAACGGTGTAAGTCACTACGGCCACAAAATAAAAGCACACGGTGGGTTAAACGAAAAAGCGGCTAACCCCCAAGGTGCATCAGGTAAAGTAGCGAGCGAAAAGGAACTTTAATGCTAGCACCTATTTTAGCGCTTTCGTTGGTGGCTTCGGCCACTTTCGACTCAGAGCAAACCATTGAACAACAAACTGCTTTTTTTAAAAGTCAGGCTAATGGTCAATACGCCCGAGTAATGGCGTTAAAATCGAGTGCAAAAAATGCGCTTGAGCAGGCATGTCGAAATGCATTGACCTTGCCTGATCGTCGTATTATTAAAAATACTTTAGCTAATAAGCTCAATATTACTTTGCCAGAGTCGGTAAGCTTTATTGACGCTGAAATTACGGACTATGAGCAAGAAAAACAGCAAGAATGGTTAACTTGTACTGGTGTTGTAACACCTGCCGCGCAAGATATTAACGAAGCTGGACTTGCCATTAGAGCGGCTTGGCAAGTTGGTAGCCAAAAAGATAAAGCAAACTTACGCCCTTTATTGCAAGTTGCATTGAATCACCCTACAACGATGTCTGATGCAGTAGCATTAGCAGCGGATCAATCGCCAGAGGAGCAACGTTTAAGCTATCTCGATAAATATTTAAAAGCGAGTGAGCTAAAACTCGACGAAGCGAGAGCCTCAGTTGCACAAACCTGGTTTGTTAATAAGCGCTATAAGCAAGTAATTTCGTTAACCCGGCGATGTGAAAGCATAGACTGTAAGCGTTTAAACTTAGCTGCTCAAACTGAGTTTGATAATCTATCTGCTGATGATTTAAGTAGTTATTTTTAATTTTATAGGGATATAAAAAATGCACTCAAAAGTTAAAATACTACTAAAAATTAGCGCTTTAGCTTGTTTAACTATGAGCTTAAATAGCTTAGCTCAAACAAGTGAAGAAGCCGAATTTGAGGCTTTTTTAAAAAAGCGTCAAAGTGAGTTTAGTCAGTACGAACAACAGCAAAAGCAAGAATTTGAAGCGTTTGTAAGTGCTTGGCATAATGCGCAAAATGCATATTTAGAACAAGTAACCCAAAAGTGGCAAGATCCAAATCTGCCAAGCTCAACAGTGTGGGTTAAATACAGTGATGATCTAAATAAACGCACGAGTGTAAATTTCGAAAGTGGTGAAGTCGTTGTTGAGTTATTAAACAGCCAAAACGACGAGCAAGCAGTTGAATATGCAAAGCAGCAATTAAATGAGCTTTCACAAGTAACGGTAAATAAAACACTTTCAAATGATCCCGTTTATATTGCGGCAAATAACACAATAAACAGCAAAAACTTTACCTCAACGGGTAAGCCTTTAAATAAAAAAGTTGAGCAAAGTAAGTCACCAACAACGACTCAAGCTAAAAAAATAGTCGAGCAAACGGTGCTCTCTACAGAGATTGTAAAAGAGGTGCTCACTGCAAAGGCACCTGTAATAACTAAACAAAAAGACAGAGTAACAATTAGCTATAAATTGCCCGATAATATACTTTCGAACCAAGCAAAACGTTATCTACCAGAAGTCCAACAGCAAGCCAAGCGTTATAACTTAGATCCCGCACTGTTATTGGCAATTATACATACCGAATCGAGTTTTAATCCGCTTGCACGCTCGCCAATTCCTGCTTTTGGTTTAATGCAAATAGTGCCTACTTCAGCGGGTAAAGATGTGAGCAATTTTTTGCAAGGTAAACCGCTATTACTTAGCCCTGAGTACTTATTTCAGGCTGATAATAACGTAGAAGCAGGCAGCACTTATGTGCATATTTTAAGTAATCGTTACTTTAAAAATGTACGTAATGTGCAATCAAGAATTTACATGAGTATTGCCGCTTATAATACTGGCCCAGGTAACGTAGCCAAAACGCTGAGTGGCTCTAAATCACTGAACCAAGCAAGTATTGCAGCTAATGCAATGTCAGCTGAGAAGGTTTACACCCTAATGGTTAACAATTTACCTGCGCAAGAAACCCGTAACTATTTACAAAAAGTGGTAAAACGCACCGCTTATTATCAAAAGCAATTGAAAGGAATTTAAAATGAAAAAGTTATTACCTCTAATAGCCGCTTTAGCATTAGGTGCGTGTTCAAGCACTGAAAAAACACAGTCGGAGCCGTTAGCAAAAAATGATTCAGTACCAAGTTGGGTGTTATTACCTGTGTCTGATAAAGGTTTAGCATCGTCGTCATGCGTACCTTGGTCAGGCAGTATGTCAACCGACAGAGCACAAGCAATTGCAGCTGCTCGCGCCGATTTATCTCAGCAAATACAGGTTAAAGCAAGCGTTATGGACAAGCTATACCAACGTAAAGCACAAAGTAATGATGAGCTAAACGTTGGTGGAACTTTTGAGCAAGTAAGTAAGCAAGTTGCACAGCAAAGCCTTGTGGGTGCTGTGCCACAAGAAGTTGCATTTGCTAAATTAGACGGGGTAAAGCAACTTTGTACATTCGTTGTAATGAGCAATACACAAGAAACATTTAATAACCTAGTAGCTCAATCTGGTAAGCGTCTAGATCCTAGTTCACGCGAAGCGCTTTACGAAGAGTTTAAAGCCCAAAAAGCGATGAAAGATCTTGAAAAAGAGCTAGATAGTTTAAATAAGTAATAAAAAATTCTATATTACTAGTTTAGTTTCTAACTCCGCTAAACTAGTATTCTTAAACGGAGTTATAAAGGACTAAAATGAAAGATATATTCTTTTTTGATTCAATGTTAACCCCAAAAATAATTACATTCGTTTACTGGTTAATTTTAATAGGTACTTTGATCTCAGGTGTAACAACAATGTTTGCTAAGTATGGTGGTGGTTTCATTAGTGGTTTGGCCATAATCGTTGGTGGGGCAATTGGTGCGCGCATCTGGTGTGAGCTATTAATTGTATTATTTAAAATTCATGAGAATCTTCAAAAAATAGTTAATAAATCAGAATAAATTTAAATACTCATAAAGTAGTGGTTGCATCGAGTGCTACCACTACTTTTAATCTTAGGCGGTCCAACCAATTTAAAGTAGTTGATATTATCAATTAATTTGCTATAGTTGATTTTGTCATCTATTTAACGCTTAAGGCATGCCCAAAAATGAGTACACCCGTATCAGCAAATCCAGTAATGGTTGAGCCTAAAAAAACACCTGTAATTTATAAAATACTGGTTATGGTAAGTATTATCACTCTAATCGGCGGTACTCTAACTGGCATTATGACTTATGTGAATGTGGGTGTTACAGAGCATTTTTATGCCGACTGGTTTACCTCATTTATAAGTGCAGTATTGGTTATGGCGCCTGTTGGTTTTGTAATGTTGACCTTAATGCATAAGCTAGTTGCCCAGTTATTACCTAATAGCAGTGAGCTAAAACGTAATTTATTGATTAGTGTTTTTATGGCGCTGATCATGGAGTCGGTGATGGCGTTTGTTACCGCTACTAATAATATTGGCTATGCAGATATGCGTGTATTTGTAACTGGATGGGCTGAAGGGTTATTAGCCGCATTACCAATAGGTTTAACTATAATGCTGATAATGTCGGTTACGGTAAAACCTAAAATAGAACGCTTTTTAAAGAGCTAACACTTTGAGCGCTAACGTATTAAAGCAAATAATTTAATACGTTTATAGTGGGCAGATGCATGAAGTAATTAGTTACTTAATTGAGTTTTCTACCGGGCAGCCTTGTTTACGGCATACACCTTCGTTACATAATTTGCATATTTTACGTGCTTCTACCCGCTCGCTTGTTAGGCTGCCAAGTGCTACTTCTATCAAACTTAAAAAACTTTGTTTTTGTTCATCATTAAAGTTGTTTAGTATTTTAGAGGTGGCAGTTTCTCTGCTGGCTAGTACTAGTTCAACTCTTTGGCTTCCTTTATCAGTTACGCATAAAACAACAGAGCGGGCATCTTTTACTGACTTTCGCCTTTCTACAAGTTCTTCTTTTTCAAGTGTATTTATTAATCTAACTGCACCAGAATGCGTTAAGCCTAAAACCTTGCTTAGTACATCAATGGTTTCATTCGGATGATTGTAAATAGTTACCAGTGCCGCTTCGTGGCTTAGGCTTCGCCCGCCTAATTCGGCAATCTGTTTTTCAATGTCATTAGAAACAGAAGTAGCAAACGTGCCGATTAAATTTGATATATATTTTTCATTTTTCATAAATTTAATTATATGTGATTCGATCATATAAATATAGTGACAAATTAAGTGCGCTCATTTATTGTGTGACTCAGTCATGTATATTGGCTCGGAATTAGTTAATCTACTTCGAATATTACACAAATTACATGAGCGAGGATTTACCGCCAGCTCATCAGTTAAATAAAGCGATATAATTAAATGAAAAATGATTCAGAAACATTACGTTATACAAAAAAGTTTAAAACAGTATTAGATAAAAAAATGGCCTATATAGATGAAGGCGAAGGTGATCCTATTGTATTTTTACATGGTAACCCTACATCTAGCTTTCTTTGGCGAAACGTTATGCCCTATTTGCAAGGAAAAGGGCGTTTAATTGCTATTGATATGATTGGATTAGGAGATTCGCAAAAGTTAGATAACACCCATGAGGGCAGTTACTTACTTGCTGAAAACAGCAAATACACATTTGCACTTTTAGAAGCGTTGGGTGTAAATAATAACGTTACCTTGGTGCTACACGATTGGGGCTCTGGTGTTGGCTTTAACTGGGCTAATACACATCGTGATGCAGTAAAAGCCATTGCCTTTATGGAAGCAATTGTTACTGACTTTCCAACATGGGACGATTTTCCTAAAGATTTGCACGGCCCTATTGGCACTATGCGCTCAGCTGAGGGTGAAAAAATGGTGCTTGATGACAACTTTTTTATTGAAACAATATTACCAGCGACCATTGCACGCAAATTAACGCAGGCAGAGCATGATGAGTATCGCAGACCCTTTATTAATTCAGGAGAGGATCGCCGTGCAATTTTAGCAGGGCCTCGCCAACTGCCCATTGCTGGAGAGCCTGCCGATACCGTGGCTTTAGTTAAAAGCTATGCGAGCTATTTAGCTAACTCTCACGATATTCCAAAGCTATTTATTAATGCTGAACCGGGTGCTTTTTTAGTTGGTTACGCAAGAGACTTTGTGCGCACATGGCCAAACCTAACTGAGGTAACCGTAAGCGGTATTCACTATATTCAAGAGGATTCACCGCACGAAATAGGTAAGGCTATTTCTGATTGGTTACCAAGATAAAAACGGGATGTATTAGTAAACCTGAACTTTGGATAATTAATCTATCTCAAGCCGTTATTTTCAGCGTTAACTACCATATATAGATGACGCTTTTATACAACTAAAAGCGTCATCTATTAACTATTTAAGTAAAAATGGTGCGGTTTTACTCGCCTTTACGCTTGCCACTTTTTCGGGTGAACCTTGTGCTACAATTAAGCCGCCTTCTTCACCAGCACCAGGACCTACATCAATTACCCAGTCACTATTGCGGGCTACTTGCATATCGTGTTCAACCATAATAACGGTATTGCCAGCATCTACTAATTTATTTAACTGCGCCATTAGCATTGATACATCCGATGAATGCAGGCCTGTGGTTGGCTCATCAAGAATATAAAGCGTGTTGCCGCGCTGGGCACGTTGCAGCTCGGTGGCTAATTTAATACGCTGCGCTTCACCGCCCGAAAGCTCAGTGGCAGGTTGTCCTAAACGCAAATACCCAAGACCTACTTGCATAAGTGCATCGAGTGCTCGCAGTATTGCAGGTTCATTTTCAAAAAAGGTATACGCCGATTCAACCGTTAAATTGAGAATATCGCTTATGTTTTTATCACGATATGTAACCTCTAGCGTTTGTTCGTTATAACGTTTGCCATGACATACTTGGCAAGGTGAATAAACGCTAGGTAAAAACAGTAGCTCTATACTTACAAAGCCAACGCCTTCACAGTTTTTACAGCGACCCTTAGCAACATTAAACGAAAAGCGACCGGCATCGTAACGGCGCTCTTTTGCTTTTTTTGTAGAAGCAAATAGTTTACGCACATGATCAAATAAGCCTGTGTAGGTAGCTAAGTTTGAACGAGGGGTACGGCCAATCGCTTTTTGATTTACGGTAATTAGGCGGCTTATATTATTTATACCTTCAATGATTTTTCCGCTGGTGTGTGTTTGCAGCTCTTGTTCGAGTAAGTCGGCTTCGCCAGTTGGCGCTTCCGTTATTATTTTTTGCCCAAGTGCTTCGTAAACAAGTTCTACTAACGCTTGGCTTACTAGGCTTGATTTACCAGAGCCCGAAACCCCAGTAACTGTTGTCATAACACCCAATGGAAATTCTGCATTGAGTTTTTTAAGATTGTTACGCTCAATATCAGCTAATTTTAACCACGCTTTTGGCTGCCTTTGCTCCTTTTTTTGCGCGCTGTTTTGAGTAGACTCTTGACTGGCGTTTTTAGCAAAAAGGTGGCGGGCAGTGTGCGAATTTTTTACTTTGCTTAAACCTTCAACAGGGCCGCTGTAAATAATGTCGCCACCATGCACACCGGCATCAGGGCCTACATCAACAATCCAATCGGCATGTTTAACAACGCTAACATCGTGTTCAACAACAAATACAGAATTGCCAGCCGCTATTAACTCGTCGAGCGCTTTTAAAAGTGCTTGTGTGTCTGCAGGGTGTAAACCCGCTGAAGGTTCATCTAGCACGTAAACCACCCCAAATAATTTAGAGCGAATTTGTGTGGCAAGTCGCAATCGTTGTAGTTCTCCGGGTGAGAGCGTTGGCGTTGTACGCTCAAGCGACAAGTACCCTAAACCAAGCATGGTTAGTGCTTCAATACGAGTGAGAATATCGCTGGCAATGCGCTGCGTAACAATGGCTTGCTCTGGATTTTTTGTATTCTTATTTACTTTGGTGCTGGCGGCATTACTTAATTTTTTAGCAAGCTCGTTTAATGTAAGTTGAGATAGCTCGCCAATATCAAGCCCTGCAAATTTAACACTTAACGATGCTTGTTTTAATTTTTTACCTTGGCAAGTAGGGCACTGCGATATTTGCATAAACTGCGATACGCGCTTTTTTGTACGCGGGCTTTGGGTAGTAGCAAAAGACTGTAAAACAAAGCGTTTAGCGCTTGAAAAAGTTCCCATGTAGCTTGGATCTTCGTTATTTTTTATCGCATTTTGTGTTTGCTCATAGGTGTAATCTGGGTATACCGGCACAGTAGGAGTTTCGTCGGTAAATAAAATCCAATCGCGTGCTTTTTTAGAAAGTTTGTTCCAAGGCGTATCTATGTCATAACCAAGCGAGGTAAGTATACGGCTTAGGTTTTTACCTTGCCATGCTGGTGGCCACGCTTCAATGGCGCGCTGGCGAATAGTTTTTGTTTCATCTGGCACAAGTAGCTTTTCGGTTACTTCAAACACTCGGCCTATTCCTGAGCATTCTGGGCACGCACCTTGTGGCGTATTCGGCGAAAACGCATCGGCGTAAAGTATGCTTTGCCCTTTGGGGTAATCGCCAGCACGAGAGTAAAGCATGCGTAGCGCGTTAGAAATAGTTGTTATGCTGCCAACGGATGAGCGAACCGAGGGTGCGCCGCGTTGCTGCTGCAAAGCAACAGCAGGCGGTAGTCCTTCAATAGAATCAACATCGGGCTCATCAACTTGATCTATTAACCTACGGGCGTAAGGCGATACTGAATCAAGATAGCGGTGCTGCGACTCAGCAAACAGCGTTCCAAACGCAAGCGACGATTTTCCAGAGCCCGATATTCCTGTAAAAACAACCAATGCGTTACGAGGTAAATCAACGTCTACATTTTTTAAGTTGTGAACGCGTGCCCCTCTTACTTGAATGCTATTACTGGGATCAGATAAATCCATTGTTGAATTTTTATGTGTGCTTGCCATACGTTTATACTCCTGTTTAATCGCGCTTTTTACTTTAAGTTAGCTTTAATTATTTACTCTTATCACTCGTTATTACCCTAAAGTAACGCAAGCACACTGAATGAGCGCTTAGTCTGTAGTGGCGCAGCCAAAGCGCTGGATAAAATTGCGATGATTGTTTGTTTACATAATAGGTATGGAATGCGAATATAATTTAAACAGTTATTGTTATGTAATTTACTAGATATTTTACTAGGTAATAAAAAGGAACTAACAGTGAATAAAGCCTTAGTGATCATTTTATTAGTGCTTTCGTGGGCAACCCAAGCCGACTCTATTAAAGCGCTAAATGTTGACCGTGCAGTACCAAATAGCATGCACTTATCGTTTGCAAACGATAGCAACATAACCCCTAAAAAAGGGAATTTTAAAATCGTTAATTATGTATTAATGAGCAATGAAGAGGGCGAACGCTGGGCTGTTATAACGCTAACTAACTTATCGTCGGGCAATCGCGAATTAGGCCAGGAACATTTACTTGCACTTTTTGCTGACGGCAGCCGATTCATGCCAATGGAATTTAAACTCGGTTTTAAAGGCAACGAAACACAATCGGTAACTGTATCGTTTGCCGATTATAAATTCCCTATTTTAAGTGTGTATTCGAGTAACGATTTGTAACTAATAACGATGCGATAATATTAAATTAGGGATATTTCTAAAATTAAGGGTTTTTATGAAGTTTGAAGATGCGCAACAAAATATGAACCTCGCATACTTCGGTGGTGGAACCGGTGTATTAGTGTCTGGCTTGGTTTGGTGTATAGCTGGCTTTGTCGCATTACTGCATTCAAATCAATCGAGTATGCTTACTTTGTTTTTTGGTGGTATGTTTATACATCCTTTAGCCATGCTACTTTCAAAAGCTCTTAAACGCTCTGGCAATCATGACCCTAAAAACCCATTAGGTAAATTGGCCTTAGAAAGCACTATTATTTTATTTGTTGGTTTGTTTTTAGCGTTTTACGTAGCAAAACTTCAAGCTGAATGGTTTTATTCAATAATGCTGATGATAATTGGTGTTCGCTATTTAGTTTTCAACACTTTATATGGCATGAAAGTGTACTGGATTTTAGGTGCTTCGCTTATGTTTTTTGGCATGTTGTGTATTGTATTAAATGCCAATTTTGTAATCGGCGCCTTTATTGGCGGGATAACCGAAATAGTATTTGCGCTAGTGATATTTGCCCAATCGAAAGGTATGGTTTTAAAAACAGAATAATAAGCCTCTATAATCACAAAATAATGTGCTGCTGGAGTTACCCTTCAGCTTGGTATATAGCAAAGGCTTTTTAAAGTATTGAGTATCTGCAAATTGCATGTAGCTACTAGTTGGCTTAGAGCGAATTGCAGACACTCGGTATGCTCATTTTTTGGCAATTTATATATAGGTTCTCGTCTAGTTAGGAAATTTGTAGTAGCCAATAAAACTTGACGCTACATTAGGGCCTACCAAGCTTGTTTTGGACTGAAACGTGTTTCAGGTTTCTAGTGGCTTTTATTTTTCAGATAAGCTTGAGTTAGGCAAATCTCCAACCTTCATAGATCCGATGAAATCAAATAGATTTACACTTTCTTCTTGCTCAACCATAGTCCCAAAGAAACAAACATAACTAGCACGGTTAATACTGGCGGCTTCGATTGCAGCGGCAGCACCTCAGCTGGGACATTGGGTGAAAGGTGTACATACACCGCCACGCTCATAATAACCACAGTAAGCATGGTGACTAGGTTCAATATCATAGCCGCTAATTTCGATGAGATAAACTTTCCTTCAGTTAGGATAAGTAAATACAAAAGGCCAGCAAATATCTCACCCATTTGTCCTGCAAATTTTGAGAGTGCAGGGAAAGGTAAACCACTCAACTCAATTTGAGCTGCAAAAATATCGGCGAAGGGTAAGAAAAACTTAGCCATTCCAGCCATCATCATGAATCCCCCTAAGAGGGCTGTTACAAAGTTTTTTGTTTTATTGCTCACTGTGTCCTTCGAACGTATGAAGTAACCCGCTGTAATAAGAAACATGGTTCCAATCATCACAGCTTCTAATAAAATCTGTTGGTTCATTTCTAACTCCGTTGTCGAATTTATTGAAAGTATCCGAATAGATTACGCTTGCTCAGGCTTGAGCAGCACCTTTGTCACAAACAGGCGCACAATTGGCGCAACAACAGCAAGCAGTAATAATGCCGAAGGTACAACTTGTACTATGGTCGATCCCCATGCTGAGACAAAGTCAGCACCAGTAGGTAGGTTGCGAAAAGCTATAATGCCAGACATACCCAGCAGCATGGTTGGCAGTACCATAGATATCATTAGTGGGTATTGAAATTTACGGTTAAATTTTTTCATAAGTATTTCCATTCAGTATCTGTAGCCATAAGGCGATTCGATGGAGAGAGTATAAGAGGAAATTAAAGATTCAAAAATAGACAATATTGAATTTTAAAAGTACATTTATGTACTCTATAAATAAAAAGCAGTCTACGATGATCAGTACCAAAAATATGACCAACTTATATTGGTTTTGTCTTTCTGTTGAGTGTGGAGGGTTTGCGGCGGCAAGTATAAAAGCAAATACCTCAGCCCCAACAGTTTCTCGCTCAGTCGCGAGCCTTGAGCAGCAGTTGAATGAGAAACTGTTACACCGTGACTCAAAAAACTTTCAACTAACTAATGCCGGCGAAGAGATTTATAATAAATTTTCAGGGCTCTTTAGCGGGCTAGATGAACAGTGGCAGAGCCTCTCAAATGCACAAGGGGAGTTGACGGGAGATATTCATATTTCATGTCCAGAGCCATTCGCCGATTTTTTCTTACAAGCGCTCGCATTGGAGTTTATGGCGGAGCATCCTAAGGTGAATATTCATGTGCATTTTGCATCGGACGCAAAAGACTTCATATCTGAGCAAATCGATTTGGCGATTGTTACACTGCCAGCCACGGCCTCTCACCTTGTTCAGCGCCAACTATTTGAAACTGAGTTAGCGTTGGCAGCGTCAAAAAGTTATTTAACCCAAAAAGGAGCACCAGGTTCTGCTAAAGAATTACTCGATCATAATGTATTAGCTGGTAATAACTTCCCATATTGGTTGCTAAAAGAAGGCTCGGAGCCAATCAAAATACCGATTAAGCCCAAATACTCAATTAATAGTTTGAGGTTGAATATTCAAGCGGCTATAGAAGGGGCGGGTATTTGTTTGATGCCAAAAGTGGCACTAGAGCACCTAGCTTCGCAGAATAAACTGGTGCCAGTGCTACCGGAGGTTGAATGTCCTAAAGGTACGGCATACTTGGTATGGACAGATAGAAAAATGATCGCTTCACGCGTTGTCGCATTTAGAGATCTTGTGTTTAGTCGTATGAATCATAATGCCGAAACATTGTGGCGCAATATGTTAGGTTAATCTGCAAAAGCGGTTTCAAGTGCGGCGAGCAACTTGTTTTCACTTGCTTGCGGGCGTACATCTTCCGCTTGATCAATCCATTGTATAAAACCCTTACTCAAAACTGATATTTTGTTTTAAAAGGTACTCCACTGCTTTATCAGTATGGGGCTTAAACGCTTTCCAACGGCCTATTGCTTTGCTATTTAATGGTTGGCGTACTTGCATTTTACTTGCAGTAGAAACCGGTGCGGTGTTTAAGTGAAAATCTATACATTGTGCTTGCCAATCTAAGTTACAAAAGCTGACTAACTCTTTAATTTGTTGCTCGGGCTGTGCGACTAACTCTTCGTATTTTACTAATTTTATATTGCTGTGTTGCATGCTGAAGTGCTGCATTAGTTTGTAAAAACGGCTGTAAAATTTTGCAGTGTCGAGTAGGTCGAGCGAGTACGCGTAGTAGGGGTTATTTATAGTAAATAGCTGGCGGTAGTTACCAATACAGGTGTCCATTGGATCGCGCAGCATACAAATAATTTTAGCGTTTGGCAGTGCTTTGGTTATTAAGTCGATATAAAAAAAGTTAAACGGGAGCTTATCAATAAAGTGTTTATGGCTGCCCGTTATTACGCGTGTTGCGTTTAAATAGGTTGACCCAAGCTGATTAAAATCAAGCTCGTAGGCTTTACTGAGGGTTTGAGTGTCGAGCACGTGAGGTGTTTGCGTTTGGCTGAGCTTTTTAACACTTAGGCCAAAGTCTTGTAATTCACCGGCTGATTGCACGTCGCTGTGGCTTGATAAAATACGCTCAACCAATGTGGTGCCAGAGCGGGGCATACCTAATACAAAAATAGGTTCGGCCGTTGGGTTACCTTGTGTTAGCGCTTGTTTGTGCTGTTCACTTAAGAGTTTAATATGTTCAAATAACTCAGTTGAGCTTTTATGATCAAACGGCTGCACAGCACGTTTTGCTACTTTACCTTGCTCTAACGCGTTAAAAGCCTCTGAAAACTCACCAATATCTTGATACTCTTTTGCTAAAGCATGGCCAATATGCAGTTTTGCATCGGGGTGTGTTACTTGCTCAAACACGTTTTTTAAGCGTTCAATATGGTTGTTTTGCTTACTTACTTTAGTTAAATCACTTAATGCAAAATGACTTTGATGATGCAGCGGGTTAAGCGCTATGGCATTTTCAAAAGCGTGTTGGGCTTTATCAAATAGCCCTAAAAACTTAGCGCTTACGCCGTAGTTATAATAAAACGGTGGTTGAGCTTTGTTAGCTGCTGTAGCCAGTTTAATAGCGCACTCAAAGTAGTTAAGTGCTTGCTTGTGAATACCTGCTTGAGTAAGTGCAACGCCGAGTGTGTCGGCATCAAGCGCTTTAGTTATTTGCTTTAATGGCACCGATAGTGCGGTTTTTTTTGCTTTTTGTAATTCGCCAGTAAGTGCGTAACATTTAGCAAGTTGCGCGGTGTATTCAATACTTTGGCCAAGGGTAAGAGCTTTTTCGATGAGCTTTATTGCTTTGTGTATTTGCCCAACAGTTAAATTAACCATGGCAAGCAAAAAATACCCATCAGCAAAGTCTGGTTTGAGTGTAACTAACTCCACTAGGGCTTTGTGTGCTTGCTCTATTTTACCTTGGTTTAGGGAGTGTATTGCGCTTTGATGAAGTTGCTTTAAATTTGGCTGCATGGTTTTGGTAATTATTATTTTGTAAAAGAAAATAAAAAGGCTCAAATAAATTTGAGCCTTAAAACAGTATTTAAAAAGTGAGACTGTTTAAAAGTCGCTTAAATTATATTTCAAATTTGTAGTTAAATTTAACACCTACCGTAAGCGGGCGATTAATGTAATGGCCGTAGTTACGTTGTATGTCGGCGCCATTAGCTGATGTTATATCGGCATCTGAACGACGAACGGATGTAACCGCGTATTTGTTGAATAGGTTATCAACATATAGCGTAGTTGACCATGCATCGGCTGTTAATTTAGCTGATATATTACTTAAGCTGTAACCTGGTAGTGTTTCGCCGTTATCACGAAGCCCTACTCTTGAAAGCACGTCGCTTTGCGCGGTTAAACCGTAGTTAATATCAAGCGTTTTGTCGTTAAACACATCTGTTTGATAGTTTACACCCATCGAAAATTGGTTTTCAGGTGAACCAGGTAAACGGTCGCCGTCTTCTGCGCCACCGGTGCCATCGGCATTAAACAAAAATGGTGCATCTGATGTTAGCTCTGCTTTTGTATAAGCATAGGTTGCGTAAACTGAAAACGAGTCAGATAAAATAGCGCGGGTTGAAATTTCTACCCCTTTTGCATTAGCGCTACCTGCGTTTGAAAGGTACGTTAATTGGCCTATATCCGTAGCGCCCGTAATTTGTGCATCATCCCAATCTATATTAAATAACGCGGCATTAAAGTGTAGTTGGCTTCTAAACCATGTACTTTTAAAACCTAGCTCGTAGTTAGTTGTTGTATCAGCATCGAATAGTAATTCGTCAGGTTGACCACAGCCTTTTTGTTGATCCTCCGAAATAGCTTCCTCACAAGACACTAAACCGTTTGAGCCGCCAATTCTAAAGCCTTCACTTACTGTTACATAACCCATTACTGAGTCAGTGAACTGGTATTTAGCATTAAATTTAAATAAGTTACCGTTATCGCCTGCTTCGTCTTTTTCGTATGCAACGGTGGTTACATCAGGATCTACTCCACCATACAATGTATTTGCTAGCGGGAAGTCAAAAGCCGCTTGCGACTCTATATCGTATTTGTAAAAACGGGCACCAATGGTCACATCTAATTTGTCGGTAACTTGGTAGCCAACTTCACCAAATAGTGCGGACTCAGTGACGGTACTTTTTGTAAGCTCTAAGTATTCTAATGAGTCAGGTCTTAGCTGCTCGCCACCAAAGTTATCGATAGCGAATTGGTCAAACCCAGGCGTAAACTCTCTGCTTGATGCTTCGGTTTCTGTTTTGTTGTAAAAGCCACCCACAATCCAGTTAAAGTCGCTGTCGCCTTGCGACACTAAGCGAATTTCTTGAGTGAAGGTATCTTCTTCGTCAATTTCACGGGTAAACGTTGAAAACGAAGGGAATTCTTCATAGCCGTAATCTAGGCGAATAAGTAAGTCTGTTTGGTCGCGTTGGCCGTCGGCATCAAAGCTTGAAATACCGGTTGCCGATACGAGCTCTGCAAAACCTAAATCTGCTTTTAGTTCGAGGCTTAGTAATTGATCTTTTTTCTCGCGCGGCTCTTCAAAGCGATAAGCCGATTCGTATTTACCTATTACGTCGCTTAAACCGTTGTTTGCATTAAGGCTGTTGTAATGAACAATCGAGCGGCCTTCGCTGTCTTGGTTTTGGTAAAAGTAGTTAAGCGTACCTTCAAACGATTCATTTGGTTTAAAGCGAACAGAAATACGACCAGTAGTGGTGGTTTCGCCGTTGGCGTCTTTTACATTTTTAAGGTTGTTATTAACTGCTGAGCTATCGCTCCAATCTGGATCGGGTAGTGATACGCCAGATTCACGTACTACATATCCGTAATCGATAAAACCCGGATCTTCATATACGTTTAAGCTGGCGCGAACTGCTAATTTATCTTCGATAATAGGAAGGTTAAATATAAAACCGCCTTCGCCGCCTAAAGAGTCACTTTCTTTTGTTTGAAATAGGTCGCCGTAAACTTCAAGCGATGTAAAATCAAGCTCAGGCTGTTTAAGCATGTAGCGAATTGCACCGCCCAATGTGCCTGCACCATAAAGCGTGCCTTGTGGCCCAATTAATACTTCAACACGCTCAATATCTACTAGGCGCATATCTACCGAAACTGGAATTTCGTTTATATAAGTAGATACCGTGCCGCCATCTGACGATGGACCAGATGAATTAGTATTTAAACCACGAACAATAATAGGTGATCCAGAGCGACCACCTTGATCGGTAATTGTTAAACCAGGTACCCAGCGTGCTACATCCGCAAGCTCATTGATATTTTGATCTTTCATAATATCTGCATCAAGGGCTGTAATATTTAGCGGTGCATTTTGCACAGAGCCGCTGCGCCTTGTTGCTGTAACTTCAATTACTTCGAGTGATTTGTTTTTAGCTGCAACTTCTTCTTGAGCAAGTGCGGCATTAGGCAATAAAAATACGCTAGAAACAGCGCTCGAAATAGCCAAGGTTAACAAGCTTGGTTTAAACATAAAAAGTGATCCCCAGTTCAAATGTTTTACATTAGTAAATTAAGTTAAGCAGTTTATCAGGGAGTGAAGTAGCTTGGAATATCTAAATTGAATTTTAATTCACTTTTATAGAATAAATATGGTTTGTGTGTGGGGTTTTTATTTAGTTAATAGGCAATATAAGCAATAGCTTAGTGCTATTAGGTACAGTTAGGTTAAAAATCACACCCTTGTTTAAAGGTAAATAGTCATTCATTTTTTAAAGATGGCTTTATGACGTGCTCGTTAAACAAATTATTACATTAAAATTGATAGTTTATAATGTCATTAGTTATGCTTTTATCAGCACTATTAAAGTATGTTTTTATCCCCATTAAGAGTGGTAGTCGTATTTATAAGTAACTGTGTAAGTTATTGAGTGAGCGTGTTTGATTGCCGCTTCGTATTCTCTTTTTTATTTTGTCCGCACTTTTTTGTGCGTGTTTTTAAGGATTAACAATGAGCCAACTATTTTCGCCTTTATCACTTGGGCAAGTAACGTTAGATAACCGTATTATTATTGCACCAATGTGCCAGTACTCAGCAAACAATGGCGCTGCTAGCGATTGGCACACTATTCATTTGGGCCAATTGAGTTTGAGTGGTGCAGGATTGCTAATTTTAGAAGCAACAGCAGTAAACCCAGAAGGGCGTATTAGCTACGGCGATTTAGGGCTTTGGAATAATGAAACCCAGCAAGCACTGGGCAAAAGCCTGAAAGCAGTAAGGCAATACAGCTCTATGCCTATTGGTATTCAGTTAGCGCATGCTGGGCGTAAAGCCTCTACAGGTAAGCCATGGGAAGATATTGGCGCTATTGCACCTGATGACGTAAATGGCTGGCAAACCGTGGCACCTTCGGCAGTTGCGTACGACGATAGCAGCCCAGTGCCAAAAGCAATGAGCCAAGACGACATAGACTCATTAATTAAAGACTTTGTCAGTGCAGCTAAACGCGCTGATGAACTCGGCCTTGATTTAATCGAGCTACATGGTGCGCACGGTTACCTGTTACACCAGTTTTTGTCGCCACTTTCAAACAAGCGCGATGACAACTACGGTGGTAGCCTAGAAAACAGAATGTGTTTATTGCTTGATGTGTTTAAAGCGGTAAGAGCGGTATTTCCTAGTGAAAAAGCGGTAGGTGTGCGTATTTCGGCAACTGATTGGGTTGAAGGCGGCTGGGATTTAGATCAATCGATAGTGCTTAGTAAAGCGCTTGATGAACTCGGCTGTGACTTTATTCATGTAAGTACTGCGGGTTTAAGTCCTGAGCAAAAAATACCAGTAAAACCTAATTTTCAGGTACCGTTTGCAACAGCCATAAAAGAAGCGGTTAAAATGCCTGTTATAGCGGTGGGTTTAATTACACAGGCGCAACAAGCCGAAGATATTATTAGTGAGCAGCAAGCCGATGGTGTAGCGCTGGCGCGTGGCATTTTATATAACCCGCATTGGCCGTGGCATGCAGCTGCAGAGCTTGGCGCTACAGTAACTGCACCTAAACAGTATTTACGCTCAAGCCCACATGGGCAGCCATCACCAATAAAATAAAACGAAGTTTTTTGTAAAAACCCAACCCGCGTTTGCTGGTTGGGTTTTATTATTTTTATAAAGTAGAGACACACATGACCCAACCAGGCGTTTCAGCGCAACCACTTAGCAATACACTCGTTACTATTATTGCTTTGTGTTGCGGTCTTATTGTTGCCAATATTTACTACGCTCAACCTATTATTGAGTTGCTTGCCCCAGAAGTTGGATTAAGTGCGCACAGTGCTAGCCTTATCGTATCGCTTACACAAATAGGCTACGCTTTGGGGTTGTTTTTTTTAGTGCCATTAGCTGACTTAATTGAAAATAAGCGTTTAATGCTTATTACTTTAGCTGTGTCGTTTTTGAGTTTAGTGGGTACGGCACTTGCTGACTCACCTAATGTAATGCTTATTTTATGTTTAATGATAGGTATGAGCTCGGTTTCTGTTCAGGTGCTTATTCCGCTTGCTGCGCATTTATCGTCTGACGAGAAGCGCGGACAGGTTCTTGGCAATATTATGGCGGGTCTCTTGCTAGGTATTTTGCTGGCAAGACCTATATCGAGCTTAATAGCCGATCACTTTGGTTGGCGCGCTGTATTTTACTTTGCAGCAGGGTGTATGGTGTTTATTGCAGGCGTAATTTATTTTGCTATTCCAAGCAGGCAACCTACCCATAAAACAACGTATTTTAAGTTATTAAAATCGCTTAAACAGTTAATGATAAGCCAACCAGTGCTGCGCCAACGTTCACTTTTTCAAGCATTAATGTTTGCATCGTTCAGTTTATTTTGGACAAGCGTACCGGTTGTGCTTGCCCGTGAGTATGGTTTATCGCAATCAGAAATAGCATTGTTTGCATTAGTGGGTGCGGCAGGTGCTGTAGCAGCCCCTATTGTTGGTCGCTTGGCAGATAAGGGCTATACACATCAGGTATCGTTACTGGCCAAAGTAATTGCAGCAGTGTGCTTTTTACCAAGCTTATTTGAGCTACCTTACGGCATTATAGTATTGGCATTAACCGGTGTGTTTATTGATTTTGCTGTGCAGGCCAATATGGTATTGGGTCAACGTGCAGTGTATGCACTAGAGCCACAAAGCCGTGCGCGTTTAAACGCTATTTACATGACGAGTATATTTGTAGGTGGCGCAGTAGGCTCGCTTATTGCCAGCCCATTATATGAAGCGGGCGGGTGGACAGGTATTGCACTGGTTGCAACGGGCATGCCGCTTATTTCGTTGATTGGCTATTTGGTTACAACTAAAAAGCAAAGTAAGGCTGTGAGTTAAAAAATTACTGGATACAACACAATAAAGTCACCATGTTGCGTGGTGACTTTATTTAACTTGTTAAGGTTAGTTTAGTAGTTAATTAAGTAGCCTGTTTTTTTGCGTTTGAAAAAGAGCTACCAACAGATGCAATAATAACAAGTAAAATAGCGAGCCACTGCCATAAAGTAAGTAACTCACCCAGTATAATAAACCCTGCGAGCGAAGCTATTGCAGGCTCTAAGCTCATCATTACGCTAAACCCTTGTGAAGGCATGTTACGCAGTGCAACCATTTCAAGTGTGTAAGGCAGTGCACTTGATAAAATAGCAATACCAATACCCAGTGGGATAATTTCCCACGTAAACGCGGCGCTTTGCATAATGCCGCCGTAAGGTACTAGCACTATAGCGGCAACGGTCATACCCAATGCGACAGTGGCTCCACCAGAGCTTTGTGTGCCCGTTTTTTTACCAAATAATATATAACCTGCCCAACATGCACCAGCACCAAGCGCAAGCGCTACACCCAATGGATCAAGGGTGTCTTGGCCGCTCATATCAGGAAGCAGAAGCAAAATACCGGCAATAGCACACGCAACCCAAAATAAATCACGTTTACGGCGCGATGAAAATAAGGCAACAGCAAGCGGGCCTGTAAATTCAAGCGCTACACCTATGCCTAGTGGAATGCGTTCAATGGCGTAATAAAACAAAATGTTCATGCCGCCTAAACTTAAACCATACACAATTATAGGAATACGATTACCAGAAGTAGGTAAGTGTTTCCAAGGTTTAAACACTAAGCAAAGTATAAAGGCAGAAAAACCAAGCCTAAGGGCAGTTGTACCTTCAGGACCAACAATAGGAAAAAGCTGCTTTGCAAATGACGCGCCTGTTTGAATGGTCATCATTGCAAGCAGTACACACACTATAGCCAGTAAATAACTTTTTGAAGATGCTTGCATTTTTATCCTTGAGTTGAGTAACTCTATCAATTAGTTAAATTGTAATGCAGGGAGTATAAAAGCTAAACCCGCCCGATATTAATGGCGGCATAGTATCTTTTTTTAAATTTATAGGTAAGTGTTTGCGACCAAAAATAGCGCAATTAAAAGTATATTAAATAGGGCAGGTAAATAAAGTAAGAGGTAGGGTTAGCAAACAGGCGTTTGCTAACTTTAATCAGTTGGTTAAAATGCCTTAGTGGGCACTTTTATTAACTAAGCCGTCAAGCGAGTAAAGGCCTCGTTTTTCATTATTTTTGCGTTTAATTTCTTCAAGTGCACGCGATTCTACAGCGTCAAATAAAGCATTAATTAAGCGGTTAAAATGTTTGTGCATTGCACTGCGCGCTGCATTTGCATCATGCGACTTTAGAGCTGTATAAATAGCGGTGTGTTCGTCCATAACGCACTCGTTATTGTTTTTACACACACTGCCATAGTCAGCAACAATTTGTGGGTTTGTTAAACGTAAATCCCACAAGTTAGACACTGCAAATTCAAGTGCTTTATTGCGTGTTGCTCTAGCTATAATTTCGTGGAACTCACGGTCGGCTTGCTCAACATAAAGGCCTTTTTCCATGGCAATTAATGTTTTATTTAGTTGCTCTAGTTCTTCTTCTGTAATGCTTTGAGCAGCTAAAGCGGCAATTTCGCCTTCAATTAATGCGCGAGCTTGAGTAAGTTCAAATGCACTGATCTCTTTTGATTTTATAGATGCATTTTTTTGTTCTACTACGTAAACACCAGAGCCGGTTTTAACTTCAACTCGGCCACGTACTTCTAATGCGATAATAGCTTCTCTAATGGTAGGGCGACTTACATCAAACATTTCTGCAAGTTCACGTTCAGGTGGTAAACGACTCCCAGCAGAAAATTCGCCTTGATTTATTAAAGACTCAATTTTATCAACTATGCGCCAAAATAAGCGACGATTACCCATACTTTACCTTCATTACCTTAAGGAATAATGGCCTCTGGGGCCTAAAAGTCAAAACCAACTGTTAATACCAGAGGTTACCTCAAAATTCACTATTATGTCAAAATTCTAACGCGATGTTATGGTTAAAAACCACTATACACCAATGGTTGCATTCTTGTATTACCAATTTAGTTTAAAATAATGCAATTGGCTAGCTTGATTGGTAATGTTTTTATGTGTTAGGTTAGTTTTAAGGTTATTGAATAATAAATATTGGTAATAAACCGAGTTGGGTTGTCAGTGTTAAGTTTGTTATAGAAGTATTTGATTGCCCATGGATGGGGATCGCTATTTTTAAAGTGTTTTGTAAAATGTGTCGTTGTACGAGAGCTATTTAAGCTTTCTTCTGGGCGTTAACTGTCGTTGGTTAACGCCCATATTTTATTTAATTAGTCGTTAGGGTACACAACCCCAAGCTGTTTGCGCGCTTCATCAAGAACGCTCATTACGTTACTGGCTAAAATGTGCGTATTAACAGGTGACTCAAGGATATTTTGCTTCACTAATGACATAAAATGCTCAACTTCGTATTTCATAAAGTGCTCATCAAACGGCTGGGATATAACCTCTACATCACCATTATTAGCAATAAATTCCACCTTTTTAAGTTGCGATACGGCTTCTATACGTATGCGCCCAAGCTCGCCTTGTATTTCGGTTATGTTGTCGCCTTGCGATATTTTGGAGTAACTAATAACGGCTTGTTTATCAGCGTAGTTTAGTAATACATCCCCCGCACCATCTACACCAGTATCAAGCAATACGCCACTGGCATTTACGCTTTGCGGCGCTCCCCAAAGTGCAATTAATAAATACAGTGGGTAAATCCCTAAATCAACCAAAGCACCGTTAGCAAACTCGGGTAAAAATGTATTTGGGCGTTCGCCATTTTTATACTTATCGTAACGCGATGAATATTGACTGTACTGGCCAATATATTTACGTGGAGTGCCAATTTTTACCATTGCCTGTTGCAGCCGTGCAAAGTTAGGCAAGTGAGTGGTCATCATGGCTTCCATGTAAAGGCGCTGATGCTTTTTTGCTGTAGCTATAATGCTTGCAAGCTCTTTAGAATTAGCAGCTGATGGTTTTTCGCCAAGGACATGTTTACCTGCTTCTAGGCACATAGCGGCATATTGCTTATGTAAGCTGTTAGGGGCGGCTATGTAGACAGCATCAACATTTTGATCTTGGCATACTTGCTCGATTGAGGTGAAAATTTTTGCTTGTGCATTTTGTGGGTGTTTGGCTAAAAATGCTTCGCCGCTTGATACTGCGCGCGAGCACACCCCATATAAATTAAAATCGTTTAACGTATTTGCAGCGGCTAACAGTGTGTCGCTAATAAAATTGGTGCCAACAATAACAAAGTTCATGCTCACTCCTTAGCTTAAATAAAAATAATAAGAGTGTTTAGTTTAACATTTTTTTAGTCCTATATGCTCGAGGAGAACATCCAAACCAGCGTTTAACATTAACACTTAGTGTTGCTTGCTCCTGATACCCTAAAAGCTCAGATATGGTTGATATTGTAAATTGGTTTTGCGCTAAATAGTGTGCAGCTAAAGCGCGACGAGTGGCATCTTTAAGTTTTACAAAGCTCGTATTATGTTTGATAAGTTCTCGATGCAGAGTACGCGGGTGCATACCCAGCGCAGCTGAAATAGTTTGGTTACTACATTGATAAATAGGAAGCATAGGCCTAATTAGTGCACTAACTTGGTTGGGTAATGGTTGTGTGTGTTCTTTGTTTTTTGCCAAGAAGCTTAGCGCCGCTTGTACTTTATTTAGTTCAGGGTGATCAAGCTCAAGAGTTAAATCACTTTTTGAGATTACAATACCAGCGCTGTTGCGATGCTCTATAACGTTACAACCAAAGTAAGTGTTATAGGCACGATTATTAGTACTTAATTTTTTTGGCAAAAATATATTAATTGGTTTGCAGCGGTTATTACTCAGCTTTTTAATAACAGCCAATGCTAAACCAATGGTTAGCTCAATCACTTGGTTGATGTTCGGTAATGGTTTTAAATTAATTTCGAATGATAAAAACAAGCTTTTATCATTCTCTAAAGGGTGGGAGTTTAAGCTAAGTGCAGGGCTGTGCAAGTGAAGGTATTTAATAACCCAATTAAGTGCATCACCTAAATTAGTACTACTTTTAGCTGCTATTGCAATATGCCCTAAAATATCAAAATTTTGTCTACTTGCGAGCTTAAGGCCAAAACTAGAACAATTGAACTTACAAGCACAGTATTCTAATAGCTCAGCGTAATCTCGATAAGGTAAATATTGGTTATCGAGATTTTTAAAGTCAACGTTATTAACATTACAGTTTTGCATTATTTCATGCGGATCGCCGCCAAATTCGCTAATTAGGGTATCTATACCTTGTAATGACGTGGCTCTGATTAGTCTGCTCATGGTTAACCTCAAATAAACTATGTCTAAAAATATCAAGTTTTGTTGAATTTTTCTATGCACTATTACTGTTAAGGCCGTTTAAAACTTTTATTAAGGTACACCATGAACAATACAACATTTGATTACATTGTGATTGGCGCAGGTAGTGGTGGGTGCGTTATGGCATCGCGATTGTCTGAGGATAAAAATGTAAGTGTGTGCTTAATTGAAGCTGGCGGTAGTGATAACACTGTATTTGTGCAAATGCCAGCAGGCATAGCAGCGAGTGTGCCTTATGGCATAAATAGCTGGCATTACAATACGGTGCCACAAAAAGAGCTTAATAACCGGTGTGGTTTTGTGCCGCGTGGCAAAGTACTGGGTGGGTCAAGCTCGACTAATGCAATGGTTTACATAAGAGGTAATAAGTACGATTACGACCAATGGGCTGCTAATGGCAATACGGGATGGGATTTTGAGAGTTTACTCCCGTACTTTATTAAAGCTGAGAACAATAAAGCGTTTACAAATAATGAGCTGCATGGGACAAAGGGTCTGCTACATGTACAAGAGCTAAATAACCCAAGCGATGTAAACCAGTATTTTTTAAATGCCTGTGCTGAGCAGGGCGTTAATTTAAGCGACGATATAAATGGCAAAGAGCAAAGCGGCGCACGTCTATCGCAGGTAACTCAGCACAATGGCGAGCGTTGTAGTGCAGCAAAAGCATATTTAACACCGCATTTAAACCGCCCCAATTTAACGGTATTAACCCATAGCCACGTTAATAAAATAAATATAACCAATAAGATAGCGCAAGGCGTGCAAATAGAGCGTAATAAAGAGGTTATTAATTTACGTGCTAAAAAAGAGGTAATACTTAGTGCTGGCGCTATTAATTCGCCTCAAATATTAATGCTTTCAGGTATTGGCCCAAAAGAGCATTTAAGTGCACATAACATTAAGGTTCAGCACGTACTTGAAGGTGTTGGCGCTAATTTACAGGATCACTTAACAGTAGTGCCACTTTATAAATCAAAAACAAATAAAGGCACATTTGGTATAAGCCCGCTAGGCATTGCCAGCATTATAAAAGGCTGTGTTAACTGGTTTAGTAAACGAGAAGGGCGATTAACCAGTAACTTTGCAGAGTCGCATGCGTTTATTAAATTATTTGAAGGCTCGCCAGCGCCCGATGTGCAGCTAGAATTTGTAATTGGGCTGGTGGACGATCATAGTCGTAAATTACACACTGGGCATGGTTACAGTATACACAGCAGTATTATGCGCCCCAAAAGCCGAGGTACTATTACATTAGCCGATAACAACCCGCGTAGTGCACCGCTTATTGACCCTAATTACTTAAGCCATCCAGATGATTTAACTGTAATGCTTGCAGGCCTTAAAAAAACACTCACTATTATGCAAAGCAAAGCTTTTGATAACATACGCGGTAAAATGGTCTACCCGCTTGATATAAATAATGATGATCAGCTAATTGAGTTTATACGCCAAACTGCAGATACCGAATATCACCCAGTAGGGACATGTAAAATGGGGCAAGACTCAATGGCAGTGGTGGATACTAATTTGCGAGTGCACGGGGTAAGTAACTTACGCGTAGTCGATGCGTCGATTATGCCTACTATTATTACCGGCAACACAAATGCGCCGGTAATTGCGATTGCTGAAAAAGCGGCTGATTTAATTAAACACGAAAAGGTGTAATTAAATAAACTGTAGTATGGCTATTAATTAGCTATAAAACTCATTTAGCCATTGTTGCCAATCGCTTTCAAGGTGCAGCATTTGCTGATGCTTTTTAGCGTTTAGATGCTTGGTTTCGTCCTCGCTTGCCATATAAGGTCCAACGCGGCAAAGGGGGCAATGGTTAGATGTTAAGTATGCAGGTTTGGTAAGACGTGAGCTTAATTCGCTAGTATGTGTATCAATACTTTTTGGGCTGAAAACGTAAGTTATGCCGCTGGTGTCTTTTACATGTTTGTCGCGGTCAACATTACGAATTTTATAACCTTCAAAATGGCTAATATCAAATGGGATTTGGCCTAAATAATCAGCGTTTAAACCGTTATTTAAACTCCCTTCTATATTCCATTCTCGATAAGGTTTTACATCTTTTGAAGTGATGTAGCACAGCATTGGGCCATTTTTATCAAGCGCGTATTCGTTAGCGTATTTAATAAATTGATGCAGCAAAGCGCGGTTTAATACGTTCATACTGGTTTGGCGCGTGTTGTTTTCAAATGCTTCACGGCCAACAAACGCAGGTATAAGCGGAAACTGAAAAATAACCACGTCAAAGCTGTGCTGGTTTTCACTTAGAGTTTGCCAACACGCGGGATTTGTTACATCAAAACTATTAAGTACCTCAACGTTATGCGCTTTTAGGTTACCAAGTGCATTGTGCTGATACTTTTGCTCAATAGTCGTTTGGTCATCGTAAGTGGATGCAACCAAAGCTTTTGGCGATAGATGAGTGTAAATAGCGTTCGAAAACGATAAATCGCCATCGCCTACGGTGAGTATTCGCCATTGAGGATTTAAATACATATTTTATTTAGCGTTTATGTTTGTAGCAGTATTATTTATATCGCTATTTGTTTGTGAGTCTTTTGCTAGTAAACGATGAAACGCAAGTCTGGTTTTTAACCCTTCAATTGCGATTTGTTTAATAATAAGATTAAAGGTAATTAAAATGGCAAAGGCAATATGAATAGGGCCGTGAGTAAATCCTGCATCTGTATCGTAGAGTGTTAAACCGAATAGTAAAAATAAGACGACTAAGAAAATTTCGAGTAATTGACTTGAATAAAAGCTTAAACGACCTTCGCTTTTATGATCTTTTTTAATGCGTATAGCACAAAAAAATGGGATCACTTTGATTTTAAATGCAGCGTTTTTTTCTACGTAGTTTTCGCCAAGTTCGTCGAGTTGTTGGCGTAGTTGGTCAATCATGGTGTGTCCTCAAATAGCAGTGCGCGGATATTACCTTATTACCACGCAATATTTAAGTTTACAGCTGCTATTTAACCTGAACTCTGGTTAATAGATTTGCTAACGCATTGAATTATGGTGATATTTAATTTTATTTTCTCTAGCCAGAGATTTTCTGTGAGAACAAGGCGAATTTACGCGTCAATAGCGGGCCTATTGCAAGTAAATTCAACGCAGTTAGCGCTGAAAATAGCTGCTTGAGATAGATTTATTATCCAGAGCTCAGGTTACTTAGGGTAAATACTCATACCAATAGTAAGGATATGACAAACAAACACAACAGAGGTAAGTACTACACGCATTTTTTGATAATCTTTATGATAGGTTTGCCATTGCGGCGTGGCTTTTTCAAATATAAGTACTAACCAAAAACTAGCACCTAGCCAAGCCAGTGCCCACTCTACAGGTAAAAATGATAAAAATGGAACTGGGATAACAGGTAATACCGCTTTAATTGCATTGCTATAGCTTTGCTCTCCGGCGCGCCACAAGCTACCTGCCATAAATGCTAAAATGGCGATACTGTAAAAAGTAAAAAACTCTAAGTTAAGGCTATTACTGCCAAACATAAGCGGCCAACCCACACACCCTAAAAACGGGATTAAGCCTAAGTAACCTAGTTGTATGTGGTTAAAAAATTTTTCCATTACGGCGTGCCTTATATTTAATGACTTATTTGAAGCGCGGCTATTGTAGCAGTATTGCGATTAGCGATCTTAATAATTCGCCAGCGTTTACAATCCAAATAATGCTTACGATAAAAAAGATTATATAGTTTAATCCAAAAAACCGATTGTTTTAATCTAAACAATCAATTTTATTTAATTATCCATTAGCCTTATTGTATTAACCAAGCCAACGCAGAAGGTCGTTTTAAACGAGAGCGTTGATTACTTTTTAAATACATTAAATATAGATGAGGAAATACCATGAGCACTTCATTAATCAATACTAAATTACAACCATTCAATGCAACCGCTTACCACAACGGTGACTTTGTAGAATTGTCTGAAAAAGATGTTCTAGGTAAATGGTCAATCTTCTTCTTTTACCCAGCAGACTTTACATTTGTATGTCCTACTGAACTTGGTGATGTTGCAGATTATTACGCACAACTTCAAGAAATGGGCGTAGAAGTTTACTCAGTATCTACTGACACTCACTTCACTCACAAAGCATGGCACGATACGTCAGACACAATTGGTAAAATTACTTACCCAATGATTGGCGACCCAACAGGACGTATTACTCGTAGCTTTGGCGTAATGATTGAAGAAGAAGGCTTAGCACTTCGCGGAACATTTGTAATGAACCCAGAAGGCGAAATTAAAATTATCGAAACTCACGATTTAGGTATTGGTCGAAGCGCTAAAGAACTTGTTCGTAAAGTACAAGCTGCACAATACATTGCAACTCACGACGGTGAAGTTTGTCCTGCATCTTGGCAGCCAGGTGAAGACACACTTGCACCTTCACTAGATTTAGTTGGTAAAATCTAAGTATCAGATTTATTCCTACTATAAGGGCAGGTAACTGCCCTTAAATCAACGAACATCCGTTTGTTGGTGCCTCCTATATATCAATATACTTGTTTAAGCACATGCATTATTTGGCATGGGAGGCTTGCTGTTTAAATTTTCCTAAAAGGGTTAAGCCATGTTAGATAACAACATAAAAAATCAATTAAAAAGCCATTTTGAATCGCTTACTCAACCTGTTGAGCTGCTTATTGCCTTGGATGACAGCAAAAAATCAGCAGAAGTAGAAAGCTTAGCGAACGATTTAGCCTCACTGAGCGATAAATTTACGGTAATAAGCAATCCTGATACAAGCGCGCGTCGCCCGTCAATGGTTGTACATTCACCTATTAAAAACACTCATATTACGTTTGCAGGCGTACCTATGGGCCACGAATTCACAAGTTTAGTGTTAGCTCTTTTACATACTGGCGGACACGCAAGTAAAGCTAAAAGCGAAGACATTGAACAAATACAATCGCTTACTCAAGAACTTAACTTTGAAGTATATATAAGTTTAAGTTGCCAAACGTGCCCGCAAGTAGTCCAAGCACTTAATACTATGGCAGCGACAAACAGCAATATTAAAGCGACCATGATTGATGGCGCATTATTTCAAGATGAAGTAGAAGAGCGAAATATTTTAGCTGTACCGGCTGTATATTTAAATGGCGAACCATTTAGCCAAGGTGCACTAAGCCTTACCGACATACTCAATAAAGTAGATAGCAAAGGGGCACAGCGCCAAGCTGAATCGCTAAGTAAAAAAGATAAATTTGATGTACTTGTAATTGGTGGCGGGCCTGCGGGCGCATCGGCTGCGATTTACTCAGCACGAAAAGGGTTAAATACAGGTATTGTTGCCGACAGATTTGGTGGACAAGTTGCAGATACATTAGCAATAGAAAACTTTATTTCGATTAAGGCGACTGAAGGGCCAAAATTGGTTGCCCAGCTTGAAGAACACGTTAAAGAATACGATGTAGATGTAATGCATAATCAGCGGGCAGCGGCACTTGGTTATAACAATGGCTACGAAATTACACTTGAAAATGGCGCAGTACTTAAAGCTAAGTCGCTCGTACTTGCCACTGGTGCACGCTGGCGCGAAATGAACGTACCAGGGGAGCAAGAATATCGCGGCCATGGTGTGGCATATTGCCCACATTGTGATGGCCCTTTATTTAAAGGTAAACCTGTTGCCGTAATTGGCGGTGGTAATTCAGGTATAGAAGCAGCAATCGATTTAGCTAATATTGTGCAAAGTGTTACGGTACTTGAATTTGCAGACACACTACGTGCTGATGAAGTGCTTATTCGTAAAGCTAAAAGCATGGCTAATATTACCATTATCAAAAGTGCACAAACTACCGAAGTACTTGGTGATGGTAAAAAAGTAACTGGCTTAATGTACACAGATAGAGTGTCGGGAGAGAGCAAAGAGCTTGAACTTGCCGGTATATTTGTACAAATAGGCTTAATACCAAATACCGAATGGTTAAAAGACAGCGACCTTGAATTAAGCAAATTTGGTGAAATACTGATTGATGCTAAAGGCGCAACTTCACTACCAGGAATTTACGGCGCGGGGGATGCAACCAATACTCCGTTTAAACAAATTATTATTGCAATGGGCAGCGGTGCAACAGCAAGTTTAGGTGCATTTGATTATTTAATTCGTCACTCTGAAGAAGCTGATCAAAGCGCTGCTTAATGTAATTAGTAAAAACTCTCTTGATATAACAGCAAGGCTACACCCATAGCTGTTTGTTAACCCAAGCCGCCCTTCTCCAAAGGCGGCTTTTTTAATGCTTAAGAATTAGCACACGATTTAATCGCACCCACCACCAGAATCACCGCCGCTACAATTTGTGTGAGAGTGCGATGAGTTACTGCTAGAGGAAACTGATGAGTCACTGCCAGTATAAGCGGATGATCCACGTGATGACTTAGCACTGATAAATGTAACTAACAGCAATACGCCTGATACGATAACTATTGTTATTGATGAGCTCCATTGCCCAGTGGAAACGCCTTTAAATACTGCAACAATAAGTACTGTTAGTAATATAGTTCTAATTATGTTTTTAATTTTATATCCTTATTTAACCAATCAGTTAGCTATAAAGGTTAGCTAACTTTAGCTGTATGCTCAAGCGCGTTAATAACCGCTTTTTCAAGTATGGGTAGTTTAAACGGTTTTGATATAAACATATCCATACCGGCTTGTTTGCAGGCAAGTTTGTCTTGTGATGAAGTATTAGCAGTTATAGCCACTATGTAGGTTTCTTCATGCGAGCAGATGTTTTCTGATCTAAGCTGCTTTGTTGCCTCAAATCCATCGAGTATGGGCATTATGCAGTCCATAAAAATAAGGTCATAATGCTTTTGGCGACATTTTAATACAGCATCTTGGCCATCAACTGCAGAGTCGGCTTTTATATTAAGCTTGCCTAAAGAAGCATGAAGTACCAACCTATTAATGTCGTTATCATCGACTACAAGCACTGATAGTTCACTGCCGTTGATATCTAACGTTGATTTAAGGCTTTCTTGTTTTTGTTCTGTCCCTTTTTCAATAGGAATATTTACTAAAAACGTAGTGCCTTTATTAGGTGTACTTTTTACCTTTATTTTTCCGCCCATATATTCAACTAGCTCTTTTACTATTGCAAGGCCAAGGCCTGTTCCACCTTTTGAATTCTTAGCATCTACTTCCTGAGAAAAAGGAGAAAATAGTGATTCTAAAAAGTTTTTACTCATTCCTCGGCCTGTATCAGACACTTCAATATTTAAACTTAGCTTATTTTTTATTTTAGAAAGGCTGGTGTTTAATGTAACTGAACCATTTTCAGTAAATTTAAGTGCATTACTCAGTAAATTAGAAGCAATCTGGCTAAGGCGTGTGTTGTCGCTAAACGCCCAGCAGTTGTCATCAATTGTATTATTTACTTGTAGCGTTACATGCGTGTTTTTAAATAGAGGTGTATACAAAGAAGTTAAATCGGTAAAAATTGTTTTTAGTAAAAAGTCAGTAGGTTCAAGCTTTAGCTCACCATGATTAATTTTAGAAAAATCGAGCACTTCGTTAATAATACTAAGTAAAATATCGGCGCTTCTAAGTCCTATTTTAATTTTTTCAGCGCGAACTTCTTCACTGTGTTCATCAACTAATGTGGTTAGCATACCTGTAATGCCATTCAGTGGGGTTCTTAATTCGTGGCTGATTTTGGCAAATAGCATGCTTCTGTCTTCAAGTAGGCGCTCTGCTTGAGCTTGCTTTTGTTTAAGCTCTTCTCGGAGCATTACTGACTCGGTTACATCTTGGCAGGTGCCAAATAATCGGACACATCGGCCTTCATCAAATTCGGCCTCACCAAAGGTAGCCACCCATAAGTGTTTATTTTTAGCGGTTACTACTTCTAGTTCTAAATTCCATTTTTTGCCTTTTTCTATGGCTAATTCTACCGCGCGAGTAATGCCTTCACGACTTGGGCCTTCTTTATAAAACTCGATTGCAGAATTCATTTGCGGTTGAAATTGTTCATCCACTTCATGTATGAGATATGTTTGCTCGCTCCAGGTAATTCTATCGGAGACTAGATCAACCTCCCACGTACCTATATTTGCAACGTGTTCTAACTTTAATAAAGTATTACTATTTTTTATGAGTTGTTCTTTAGCTTGGGTGCGAGCAAATTCCGATCCAAGCCATTGTGCAAATAACTCAATATAATCATAGGCTGCATCATTAAAAGCTGGAGAGCTGTTTATGGATGAAAAGTTAACGGTACCAAATATTTTTTCACCAATTTTTATTGGCGCGCCAATATAAGACTCTAACTGAAAGTTTATATAACAGGGGTGGTTTGCAATTGCGCTTTGAGATGCTTTATGAAAGGCAAGTGCAGAGCCTGCAGCGAGCGTATGTACGCAATAGGTGCCTTGTAATTCAAACACGGTACCGGGTAAAAGTGAGTTGTCAGGGGTTTTGGCATATAAAACGGTGTAGCTGTTTTCATCTACTTTACTAATAATACCTAGCTCAAGGTCAAATACTTCTAACCCAAACACTAAGAGCTTATTAATTTTATTTTCAAAATCAAGAGATTGATTAGAAACTATATCGTGAAAACATCGTAAAAAATTCAAAAGAAAACACCCCGTAAGCTTTTGTTCAATTTATATAATACATAGGCCAATAAGGGCATTGGTATTAGTTTAAAATCCAGTTTAGCAGTTTTAATTACTAATAACTAAAATTGATACGTATTAAATTTTATAACCTTATGTTTTTATGAACTAAGTTAGTGGTTTATTAATAGTAGTAGGGCCTGTTGACCTTTCAGGATTAAAAATTGTCCCTAGGCAGAACCCAAAGGGCAACGCATGTTTGGCATTTATGCTGCGTTATCGCCTATTTATGGGGAATAACCACACTAAATAGGCTCTGCCTTGCCTAAAGACCAAACAGTCTGCTGTAAATTTAACCTCGAAAGATAAACAGGCCCTTGTATATAGCGCAACATGCCGCCGAGCATATAATACTCAGCGGTATACTTTTAATACGTTGAATTTGGGGTATATTGCGGGTTGATATCGCCGCCTACTTCCTCTGGGTCAACATCGTTAATAAGCAGTGTTTCACGTACCGCTTCAATGTGATCAAGTACGCTTTGGTAGCGCTCGCCATATTCATACTTTGTCACTTCAATCGCTTTAGGCATGTAAGTAAAAGCTATTTTTAGGGCGTGGAGTGCTTCTTCGTTTATTTTTTCGCTCATAATATTCTCTTATGTGTAGGCTATAGTTAGTAAAATAACACCAAATACGATTCGGTAAAGACCAAAACTAACAAAAGTGAAATTTTCTAGAAAGCGTATGAATAGTTTAATAGTAAAATAAGCAACTATAAAAGACGTTAAAAAACCCACAGCAAGGGCAGTTAGGTCATCTAAGCTAAACAGTTGGTAATGTTTAAGTAAGTCGTACCCTGAGGCTGCTGCAAGTACAGGTAAACCAAGTAAAAATGAAAATTCAGCGCTGGCTTTTCGGTTTAAACCACACAACATGGCACCAACAATAGAACTTCCAGCACGACTAGTCCCTGGAATTAACGCAAATACTTGTGCTACGCCAATCCAAAGAGCTTGTTTATAAGTAACTTGGGTTACATCGGTAGTTGTGCAGTGAGTCTCTTTATAACTGCGCTCTAATAGTAAAAAAATCACACCGCCTACAATAAACATAACACCTACGACTGGTACGCTAAACAGTGTTTTTATTACATCACTAAATATAAAACCAATAATACCCAAAGGAATAAATGCAATGGCAACTTTCACCCATAAATTGAAATGTTTAGGGCTAAACTTGTCTTTATAGTTGGCTAGTACCGCTAAAATGGCGGCAAGCTGGATAATTACTTCGAAGGCGAGGTTAGCATTTGTTGATTCAATGCCTAACCACTTTGACGCTACAATTAAGTGCCCAGTTGATGATATGGGTAAAAATTCTGTTATACCTTCAATAATACCTAAAATAATCGCGTTAATTATATCCACGGTTTACTGCTTCCTGAAAAATTAAAAAGCCCGAACTCGGCTTAACTGAAATGACGCATTATTGCGTACCTAAATTGCGAGGCGTAGCATAAAAGCTCTAAAGGCAAACCAACAGTGTTTTTAGACTTAATTTGTTTAATAAATTGCATTAAGCATTAAATGCACAATATAATGGCAATTGTTATCATTTGCATGTGCTGTTTTGTATATGTTTGGGCAAATTTACTGAGCGAATAATGAATAATAAAAAAACGTTTACAGCTACACGGCGAAGGCACTTAATTGCGTGTGTATTAGCGCTAATTACAGCGGTAATAATGATTCCGGGTATGACAACCTATTTACCGTTTCAAATGAATGAACAAATATTACTGCCTATTTTACTCTTTCCTATTATTTGGACTGCGTTGTTTATTTATGCGTATTTGGCGCAAAAAGCATGGCAACCTTTTGTAGTAATGATTGCATTGTGTGTATTACATGGTTTATTGAGTTTTTGGGCGTTAACGCAGGGGCAGGGATGAAGTCGATTACTTTAAAAAAGCTATTTTTATTACATAGCTGGGTAGGAATTATTACTGCGGTACTGCTATTTATTGTTGCATTTAGTGGGGCGTTAGCAGTTCTGTCGCGACCTGAGTTAAAAATATGGGCTAACCCAGAACTGCAATCTAGCCAACACGTTGCCAGCGCGCAAATTAATCGACTAGTAAACGAATACCATAAAAAAGTACCTAGTGAATTTGGCGAAAACATTCATGTGTTTTTACCAAGTGGGCATAACTTTCATTTATTAACGTTGGTATTTGAATCCCACCATGGCGATGAAAATTACGACCAAGAGGTGGCCAGAGTATTTCAATTTCATCCCGATACGTTGACGCTGGAAAATACTTACTATGGGCCTAGTAAAGAGTTTTACGCCAATAAAAAAACAGATGCGCCAACTTATATAGGTGAATTTCATGCAGATTTGCATTTAGGGCGACCAATTGGGTTAATACTCACTGGGTTTTTAGGTTTAACGCTTTTAGTAAGTGCAGTGACAGGCTTGTTTATTCATCGCAAATTGATAAAAGAGCTCTTTACGTTTAGGCGAGATAAAGGGTTAGATATTGCAGTAAGCGATGCTCATAAGGTTATAGGTATTTGGGGCAGCGTATTTAATATTGTGATTGGTTTTACAGGATCATTTTTAGGGCTCGCAACCATTATTTTACTACCAGCAGCTGCGTTTGTGAGCTTTGGTGGCGATCAAGATAAGTTAATAGAAACGTTTACCGCTATTCCTGAGCCTGTAGTTAGCCACATTAAGCAACCTACAAAAATAGACACTATTTTAGAGCATGCTCATAGTCGTTACCCTGAAGCAATAATTAGGGATGTCACAATAATGGCGCATAACGATGCGAATGCGCAGGTATATTTGCGTTTGTTGGGTGGCGAGGCTGTTGCTTCTCAGTTACTGCATTATCAGGGCAATGGTGAGTTTGTGCAGTCGATGAGTAGTTTTGGTAATATTTCAGGTGTTTCGATAAAAGTAATTGAGTTGATGTTTCCGCTGCACTTTGGGAACTTTGCAGGAGTGTTTGTAAAATTACTTTGGGTATTACTTGGCTTAAGTACTGCGCTTTTACCTATTTCGGGCATGATGATGTGGCTAGCAAAGCGCACACGTGGCAGTAGCCCTTCACTGAGTATGCAGGCATATGCTCGCTGGAATCGTTTTATTATTGGCAGCTGTGGAGGTTTGGTATTAGCAAGCTTTGTACTGTTTCCTCTGCAAGTTGTACTTAATTATAGCGTTGTTGGTGTGGCGCAAAATAGCTTTTTTGGACCCGTGTTCTTTTATACGTGGTTGGCATGGGTATTCTTAAGTGTATTACCCATAGGTTATAAAAACTACTTTAAGCTGACTCTTTTACTATGCGGCGCTTCGCTTGCTTTGGTGCTGCCACTTAATATTTTACTTGGCGTTAGCAATGTTATTAACCTTAATAGCTCGCTTGTCGCGGTAGTAGATATAAGCTTTATGGTGGTGGGTATCGTGTGTATGTTTGTTGCCTTAAAAATAAAAAACACACAAAAATTACAAATTGAGGTACAACCCGCATGAACGAGCTACTAATTACAATTGCGATGGTGAGTTTACTACTAATGATGCTCAATATACGAAAAAACACACTTACATTAGCGACTAAAACATTTTTAAGTGCACTGCTATTTGGTTTAGCGCTGATATGTTTTATGAGTGTTTACGGTATTTTAGGCGGTGCAATATGCACCGTTGTGGGAGCTATGTTAGCTGGTTTACTAACCGCAGTTATTGCGGGTAAAGCACCGCAATTATTAGGTTAAATAATGCAGTTATTTAGCTAAAAAGGCCTTAGCAGTATCAACTCCCATGTTGTAACCACTATTAAGTATTTCAAACTTTTTAGTGGTACGCCCAACTTTAAAATTAGCCGGTGGTGCAATGATATTGATTTTGCAGTTATTAGGTGGATTCATAATAAAATCGATAGACTTATTATAAAAATCAGCCCTATTTAAGGTCGTTTGAATTAATGCGGGATAGTTTTTATACATTTTTTTAGTAAGCCAAGGTGCCTTACTTGGTTTTTTACGATAGCCTAAACATTGAGACAAAATAACGGTGATTTCGCGTGCACCCATTTCGTAAGCTTTTATTACCGGAATTGAATCAGCAACACCGCCATCGGTCATCGCTATGTCATTAATAATAGGGTAGTCACGATATGCAATGGGTATAGCGCATGATACTTTTAATTGATGCACCATATCGGCGCTGGTGGCTTTTAAATAGTGTGCTTTGCCTGATTCGATTGCCGTAGATACAATATAAAACTCGTGTGGAGTTTGCTCAAAGACCTCCGTATGAAGGCGTATTTCGCGAATTGTTTCTTGCCATAACCAATCTAAATCAAATAAATGACCACCTTTAATAAAGCGCGCTAAATTAATGAATTCAGGACGACATGAATAGTCGGTAATTACTTTATAATTTCGCATTGGTTGTTTGCATAAAAATGCGGCTATATTAGTTGCTCCAGCTGAAACACCAAAATAGCGTTCAAATGGCTGGTATTGCTGTTTTAAAAACTCATCAAGCACACCAGCGGCAAATATACCGCGCATTGCACCGCCTTCAACGACGAGTGTGTTTTTATTATTGTTGTTCATGGCCAATCCTTTTTATGAAATTTGATGTTATCAACTCAGTCTAAAAAATGCGATAGAGATTACTGAAGGTGTTGATAAATTAAAGCCGGGTACACATCGCGAAATTCACTGTTTTCTGGTAAGGTTTAGTATTACAAGGCTTTGTTAATAATAAAGAATAAGTATTTATGTTTGACCCTAGCGTAACCATTTTTGAAAGCACACAGAATCAGCTTGGAGAAAGCCCACTTTGGCATCCAATGCTGAATACTTTTTTTTGGGTCGACATAAATAAAAAATTACTTTTAAGCAAAAAAATACACAGCGAAAGCCAACTAAAAACAGTTAATATGCTTGATACACTCAGTGCAATAGCGTGGATTGATGAGCAGCACTTGTTACTCTGTACAAGTACTGGTTTATATAAATATCATATTAATTCAAACACTCGCCATCTTATCCTCAATATTGAAAATACACTGTTAAACAGGCGTTCAAACGACGGCCGCGCTGATCCATGGGGTGGTTTTTGGTTAAGTACAATGGACGTAAATGCTAAAAAGGGTGACGGTAAAATATACCGTTATTATAAACACCAGCTTAAAGTCGTTGTAAGTAACTTGAGTATCCCAAATGGATTGTGCTTTGATAAGCCACGTTTACGCGGTTATTACTGCGACTCTTTAACGAGTTGTATTTATGTATTAGATTTGGATGAGCAAACTGGCGAACCTTGCTCTGAGCCACGTGTTTTTTATCAATTTAATAATACTGATGTTGACCCCGATGGCTGCGTAACCGACCAATTAGGTAATTTGTGGCTAGCTGTGTGGGGAATGGGGTGTGTTATATGTTTATCCCCAGACGGTGAGCTAATTAAAACAATAAAGCTTTGTGCAATAAAACCGACATGCACTTCATTTGGTGGTGAAAATGCTGAATTGTTACTTGTGACATCGGCATTTGATGAATCGATTAATAATACTGTTACTGAACAAGGCGCTGTATTTCAAATCTCAGGCATAAAAAACGGGCAGTTTGAGCCGCCCGTTTTACTGTAATTTATTATACACAGTGCTTGTTTTAAAGTGATGGTTAGCTTTTAGGCTTAACCCACATAACACCCACTTCTTTTTTGGTTACTAAAACCTCAGTACCGGCGCTAATTGGTTGCTCACTTTTGAGTTTCCAGCTAATACCTGAATATTGATGGGTAGTTAAACCTTGCTCTGTTACATCGCTAGTAAGTACAAAAGTAAGTTCAGCAAAATCACTATTCACTTGCTTCTTATCTACGCGATTTTGCATTTGTTTTAATGGTTTCCAAAGTGCAACGGCTAAGCCTGCTGTTACAATTGCATTACTCCAAAGGGCGGTGGTTAATGAGTCAGGTAAAATACCAAAACTCATTAATAATCCTGTAAGGAATAACGATAATCCAAAAAACAACAAAATAAATGTAGAAAGGCCAAGTACTGCTACTTCTATTATTAAAGCAACAATACCAAGTACCATAAGTGTTTGCGGTAAATTTTGCGTAATAAAATCCATACAAACCTCTTTATTTAGTTATTAACCCAAATGCTTTTTATTTAAGCTATTAATGATTGCCATACCTTGGGCAACCATTGAGCTTGCATCTGTCGCGTTGTCTGGCAGTAATACAATTGATGATTCACGAGCAATCGCTTCTTTAGCCGCGATTGCTTTAGTTGCTAAATCTAACTGAATTGCTTTTTGACCTTGCTCTGTATCTGCAGCTTCACCTATTTTAATAAGTGCATTTGCTTGTGCTTCTGCAACCGTAGTAATAGCTGTTGCTTCACCTTCAGCGCGTAAAATTTGCTCGGCTTTGTCGGCTTCAGCAGCAAGTACTTGTGCTTGTTTTTTACCTTCAGCAACGTTGATATTTGCTTGGCGATCACCTTCTGACTCTAAAATTTGAGCTCGTTTAACACGCTCAGCTTTCATTTGTGCTTCCATCGCTTCCATAATAGAGTTAGGCGGCACAATATCTTTAATTTCGTAGCGAAGTACTTGAATACCCCAAGGCTCAGATGCCTGGTTTATAGCTGCAACAATGTTGGTATTAAGTAAATCACGCTCTTCAAATGTTTTATCAAGCTCCATTTTACCTAATTCTGAACGCATTGTTGTTTGCGAAAGTTGTACAACTGCAAATGTATAGTCGTCAACGCCATACGTTGCTTTGTACGGGTCTAGTACCCTAAAGTACAGTACGCCATCAACTATAAGTGAGATGTTATCTTTAGTGATAGCTGACTGCGATGGTACATCTTGAGCTTGTTCTTTTAAGCTACGATCAGCCGAGATTCTATCAATAAATGGAATAATAAAGTTAAGGCCGGCTTCTTTAGTTGATTGGTATTTACCAAAACGTTCGATTAACCAGGCGCGGTTTTGTGGTACAAATTTAACGCTACTTTTTAAAAGCACGATAACAAAAACAAGTAAAAAAGCCTCAACAGTAAAAACCATATCGAGAATTTGTGTGACTGGATCCATTTAAACATTCCTTATAATAATTAAACGCTGAGTGGTTGTATTGTTTATAATTTCAGCGTGTATAGATTATCACTACAGCGAACTTTTAACCACTAAAACTCACTGTAGCGCGCCGACTTAGTCGGTTTTTTTAAAAGCTGGCTATTTTATTTCTGCCTGTTTCTTTTGCGTTATAAAGGGCTATGTCGGCGTTAGTTATAACTTCTTTAGGTGTTGTTTTTTGATTGGGTATAAGGCTATAAAATCCGATACTCAAAGTGAGGTATTTACTGGCACTTGAAAAGTTATGTTTAATTGCAAGTTCTGCAATTTTTTCCTGAATAAGAACAGCATATCTTTGGCAATGATCTGTGTCGACTGCAGGTAAAATTATCGCAAATTCTTCACCACCGAAACGAGCGGCTAAATCACCTTCACGTTTACAAAGATAATGCAGCGCTTTGGCAACTTTTTTTAACACTTCGTCACCTAGCTGATGCCCATAGTTATCGTTATAACGCTTAAAAAAATCAATATCACACATTATTAAACTAATGGGTTCTTTATTACGTGCGCCGCGCTTAATTTCGCATTTTAAAGTTTGATCAAAACAGCGTCGGTTAGCAATGTTTGTAAGGCCATCAGTATTAACTTGTTTGTTAAGTTTATGATTGGCATTAATGAGTTGCTGCTGAGCTTGTTGTAGCTCTTGCTTGTAATTTAAATTTTTGAAAGCATTAGCAAGCATTTCACCTACTAACCTTAAGCGAATAAGGTCTAAATCAGTCCAGTTTCGCTTTTGAACAACGCAATCACAGCCTATAAAGCCAACGAGCTCTTTGTCATAACGTAGACCAATGCAAAGTACTGATTTTATTTTTTGTCGCTGGAAAATTGTTTTTTCGCTCATTGCTTGAATGGGTAACGACGTTACATCGTTAACTCTAAATAAGTGAGTACGTGCCATCAAACTAAAAAAATATGGGAGATCGCTTTTCGGAAGGTTTTGTAAGTCCTCTTTAAATGCTTGTATATCATTATTGACCCATTCGTGGGTGTTATTTATGGTTTTACCATCCTCGGCAAACTTAAAAAGATAACTTCTATCTGCGTGGCAAACGGTACCAATAGCTTTTAATGCGTAGTTGATATGCTTATCAACGTCGTCGTTTTGAATATCAATTAAGTCAGTTGATATGTTCGAAATAATATTATCAAAATCATATTGTTCATCTACATTATTATTCAATACATCGATTATAATAATGGAGCTTGAGTTAGGTAATTTTGCAAATTTTACATTGAGTAGCAATTTAGATACCTGTTTTGATAAAACAAACTGGCATTGGTTATTTGCAGTGAAATAATCAAAGAATAGCTCCTCGACTAATAGTTCTTTTTTACTGTGATGATTGGTCAAAGTGATGTGTGAAAAATCAATTTTATTAAAATGTGATTTATTTCTTAAGCCAAACAAGCCCTGTGCTTGGCTGTTAACTTTAAATATATTTTCATTGGCATCATAAAGTAATACACAAAACGGCAGTAACTCCAAGTTTCGCCATATTTCATTTGATAGGTTATTACTCACTCAACTCTCCATGTGTTTAAGCCACAATTAAATTGTTATCTATTGTATTTTTATTGTTTTTACTTGGGCGTGTTAATCTTCCTTAGATCGAGCTCAAAGGGCAGCTCATGCTTGGTATTTATGCTGCGTTATCGCCTATTTATGGGGAATAGCTACACTACATAGACTCTGCCTTGCCTCAAAACCAAAAATACTACTGCAAATTCAACCACCGAAGTTCAACAAGCCCTACTAATTATTAGCACATTTTTTTTGATTTACTAAGTTTTTAGTGCGTTTGATGGCGGTACGTATTATAATTGATACTGTATATCATTACCCTTTTCTACTCTAAGCCATCTTTGGTTTATTTGCACTTTAAGTATAGGTTATTCAAGCATTTCATGACAGAAATCACTACACACCAAGCTTCTCGTCGTCGGTTACTTATTGCGCTAGCAATTACGTGTTCGTTTATGGTAATTCAGGTTATAGGTGCTTATTATTCTAATTCGCTTGCTGTACTTGCCGATGCGGGGCATTTGTTTGTTCACAATAGCTCGTTATTCATCGCACTGATTGCATCAAGTCTCGCTATTCATTTTGCTAAAACTTATAACGATGGTCATCAAAGAGCCGAGCTTTTGGGTGGTCTGGTGAACGGATTTTTATACCTAGCAATCAGTTTAATTATTTTGTATGAAGGTGGTGAGCGCTATATACATCAGCATGAAGGAAATGAGCTGGCTATTAATAGTTATTTAATGTCGGTTATTGCTGCTATTGGTTTTTTGTTTCATGGTGCTGCTGCATGGGTTTTATATAAAGGCCGCAAAGCGAGTATTAATGTTTACGCGGTATTTTTACATTCATTCTTTGATTTGATTTCTACCGTATCGACATTTGTGGCTGGTATTCTTATATATTTTACGGGCTGGGTTGTTATCGATATTTTATCGAGCATGTTAATCGCCTCTTTCGTGTTGTTTACCGGTGTTAAGGTCATTATTAGTTGTATAAAAGGTTTACGCTTAAATAAGGCCAAACTCCCTAAAGTAGCAGATATTGAAAGTGAGATTACAGATATGGAGCATGTTCACAATGTCCATAACGTCACTGTAACGCGTAAATATAAGGGTGTAGTAGTCGGGGCGCATGTTGTACTTAAAGAGCATTGTACTATTGAAAAACACGATGAAGCATGTCGTATGAAGGTAGAACAACTATTAGCTGAAAAATTTAATGTACGCAATAGTGTATTACAAATAGAAAGCCACGAATGCCATCACATCCATTAGTAGCATTTAATTAATATAAAAGCGTGTAATAATGATTAGCACGCTTTTAATGTTTTAAATCAAATCAAATCAAATCAAATCAATGATATTGCTAAAACAATCGCTTTTACGTAAGTCTTTAGCATCCATTGGCCTTGCAAAGTAATAACCTTGCAGTACAGTACACCCAACCTCGGCTAAAAAGATCATCTGTTCGCGCGTTTCTACTCCTTCTGCAATACAGTAAAGATCTAGGTTTTCGGCCAATAAAAGAATGGTCTTAATAATTGACTCATCCCCTTTATCTATACCAATACTGTTTACAAAGCTTTGATCTATTTTAATAACATTAATAGGAAATTGGCTCAAATAGGTGAGTGACGAGTAACCAGTACCAAAATCATCAAGTAGTAATTTAAACCCAGCAGCTTTTAAGTTTTGTAGCTGCTTGGCTGCTTTGAGTTTATCTTCTAGTAAAATACTCTCTGTTATTTCAAGTCTTAATTGTCTTGGATGAACTTGAGAGTCCGCTAATATGGACATTAACCGCTGGGTTATGTTTGTTTTTAAAATGTGTTTAGGAGATAAGTTTAAAGATATATAAAACAATGGGTTTGCGCTGAGTATAGGTGCAATTTCAATAAGAGCTCGTTGCAATGCTTGCTCAGTAAGGAGTTCTATTAAACCAGTTTCTTCTGCTACCGGTATAAAAAGTGCTGGCGATACCAACTGTCCTTGATTTTTCCAGCGCATGAGTAATTCCACGCCATTTATTGTTTTTTCTTCTATGTCGATAATGGGCTGATAGTGATTAAAAAATCGGTTGTCTTTTACTGCATCTTTTAAATCATTTTCGAGCAGTAACTTTTGTTTTATCAGCTCATTCATTTCATCGCTAAAAAACTTAAAGTCGTTTCTCCCGCCTTGTTTAGCGTGCATCATCGCAACATCGGCATTACGGATAAGTATATCGGTGGTTACAGCATCGAATGGGTATAAAGCGACGCCAATACTGGCTGAAATATTAATAGAGAAGTCTTCAATAATTACTTTATTAGCTAACTCATTACTAATTTTTCTTACTGTATCTCGAAGAGACTGAAGCGATTTTATATTTTGAATCAGCACTAAAAATTCATCACCACTTTGGCGGCCAAGTTTTGCGTTTACGCCAAGCATACCGTTCACTCTTTGTGTAATATTACATAAGAGCTTATCGCCAACTGCGTGGCCAAAAGAGTCATTAACAGGTTTAAACTTATCTAAATCAATAAATAATAACGCGCATTGTGTATTACTTTCATTGGCATGTTTAATCGCTTTTTCAATGTTTTGATACATTAAACTACGATTTGGGAGATGTGTTAGAGGATCAAAATTAGCCAAATAGCGCAGTTCGTTTTCTGCACGTTTTTGCTCAGTTAAATCTGTAATAACAACCACGTAGTAGCTTGCAGTATCTTTTGTTACGGCTGTGGCGCTTATATGTACTGGATGTTCGTTACTCTTTGCTGTTTTTATATAAGCATCACTTTGCCAGTTTTCTGTAGCTTTTAATTTTTTTAAAATATTTGCAAACTCTCTACACTTATCTTTACCAATGGCCCTAATAAATAAATTTGGGCTAATTTTAGTGGCCGTTTGTTCACTTGAAAACGTTTCAATAAAACTGTTGTTCGCAGAAAATGGCATTAAATGCTTATCGAGTATAAGTAACCAGTCGTTTATTTGGCTAAACGCTTCACCTAGAATTTTTGCTTGTTGCTCATTAGCCCGTTGCTCAGTGATATTGGTATATATGCCAGAAACATATAGCGGCTCATTTGTTTGAGGATCGTATATAACTTGTCCTGTATCTTGATACCATAACCAATGCCCATTTTTATGCTGTAGACGATAAGTTGCTTGCCAGTTTTGTTGTTTTTTGTACTTGAAGTAGTTTTCCCATTGGTTTTCAAAACGACGTCGGTCATCTGGGTGTATTAGCGCTAAAAATTGATCTATATGCACGCGTACAGGCAAGCCTGTATAGCCTAATTCACTTCCTCTGAGCGTACTTACGGAAGCATCTTTAAAATTATAATCCCACACGCCACTTTTGTTATTTTTAAGCGCGAGTTCTGTTTGCTTTTGCGAATGAATAGTCGCTCTATGGGCTTGTTCAATTGCAACTTGGCGGCTGCGGTATTGCCAAAAAATGAAAAACAACACGGCAATTATTAAAACTACATAGGCGACAATAGCAAAGGGCGACTTCCATGGTGCGTAGGCCACGTTGATATTAAGTGTTGCAGGTTCGCTTGTAACAATACCATCGCGATTATGTGCTGATATTTTTAGCGAATAACTACCGGGTTGAAGTTTTGTGAAAAACACTTGGTTAGATTGTAAGTCTTCATATGTAAGGGACGTTGGCCCTGAAAGAATTACCTTATAATACGCTTTGTCTATATTGGGGTAAGAAAAGTTAGAAAAACTAACTGTAAGGCCCATGTCTTCATAACTGAGATCAAGTGGTTGGCTAAGGTATTTATGAGGGTAATAATCGAGCTCTTTGGTAAAAAGGTTTATATCGGTAATCGCTACATTATTTTTTTTAAATAATTCTTTTTCATCAAAGTCTAAGGGGTCAAAAAGTAGGGCGCCCGCATTACTACCAAATATAAGCCTGCCATCGTTTAATGTTGTTGCTGCTATAGGAGTAAATTGGTTTATATTCAACCCGTCTTTTACTGAATAACTCACCACATTGAGTGTATCTAGGTTTATTTGATATAAACCATTGTCGGTACTTGCCCATAAAAAACCATTTTCATCAGGAAGTAACGAATAGATAGAGTCAGTATTAAATGAATTTTTTAATCCTATGTAGTGTTTTCTCTCATAAGTAACTGGGTCAACACCAAGCAAGCCTTCCTGGGTGGTTGCCAACCATAAAATATTTCGTTTTGAGTCTAAGTAAAAGTTTTCTACAGTGTAAAAAATATCTTCTTTAGGATTAAAAGACTGGAATATAGTCGTTAAAGTTTTCGTTTTTTCTTTGTACCTAAAAAAACTTTTTGATGTGCCAAGTACAAACTCTTCAGGATGTGTGTCGAGGGGTTTATAAAAAGCATAAGAAAATAAAGGGTCAACTTGCTCTTTGAGTCCTTTAATAATTCTTGTTTTTCCGCTTGTTTCATTAAAAACATAAAAGTTATCATCAGACATAAATGCATATTTATTTGCATCAACTTGGGCAAAACCAAATAAGTTGAGCTGGTTAATTACATTATTGTCTGTGTCTTTATTTTCAATAACTTTACCCGTTTGCTTATCGAAAAGTTTAAAACCATCATAAGTAACAAGCCAAAGAAATTGATCGTTTCCAATTGAAGACGCAAAAATATCAAATACCGCTGATGCTCCGTATATTGCTTTTGAGTCGGTCGAGCTCAAATATATTTCACTTTTATTTGTTGCTTTGTCGTAGCGCGCAATTCCATCTTCTGTTCCTAGCCATATAATATTATTTTTATCTTGGTAGGTGGCATGAACAGTATTGTTACCGGGTAAAAAAATGTGTTTAAACCGTCGGGTTTTAATTGGCCAGGTAAACACGCCTTGGGTTCTAGATGCGAGCCAAAGCACGCCGGACTTATCAATCATTAGATCGTTGATTGAGTTTTCATTAATATTAAACTTACTTTTTTCATAATTTAATATGAACTCTAACTCTTTGGTTTCGCGGTGATAACTAAATAATCCACTTTCGGTTGCTACAAACTCGCCGTAAACAGTATTGGCATAATCCCATATATTATAATCAGGAATTAATGTTGTAACATTTGCTGCAGATATATTTTTGTTATTATCAAATGCTAATTGATACATACCTTCGACAGTACCAACAAGTAATCCTAATTCATTATCAACACTTAAAAATTTGACGTTTATATTATCTATCGTATTTTTTTCAGGGGGATGAAGAGGGATTTTTACAAGTTCTGAATTATCTATATTTGCAGTGTATAAACCATCATTTGTACCAATATATAAAGTGTTTTTATATATCGTTAATGACCTAATGTAGTCCCTTTTATTTGGGAGTGCTAGCTTAAGTGTAAAGTGTTTACTCGTCTCATCAAATGTATATATTTGACCATCTATGGCGAAGTAAAAAGTATCTTGTTGCTGAGTCATTGCGGAGATTGGAGAAAACATCTTTTTTTCTTTATCTATTTGACCAGAATAGATTTTTTCGGTTTTTAAAGTGAGGGGATCTATTATATACGCACCAGAAAGATCAGTTGAGACAATGATTTTTCCGTCTTCGGCTTTAAATAATGCATAAATATAGTGTTTATCTAAGCCAAAGCCACCATTAAAAGTTTTTACATTATAACCATCAAAACGGTTTAAACCCTGTTGGGTTGCTATCCAAATATAACCAATATCATCCTCTTGAGTCTGCAAAACGTAACTTTGCGATAGGCCTTCGTCAGTAGAAATTCGTTGTAATTGTTGAGCATAGTTTTGTGATGCAAAAGTGCTTTGGATGCATAGTAAAAAAACAATGGTGATATGAAAAAAAAGTTTGCTCAAACGCACTTATAAACACTCTCAGTGGAGGATAGGATGATACTTAGCTAGATAGTAAATATAGCATAAGTTTTTATTTTTTAATTACAAATAATATACGTAAAGTTAAAAGCTCTATTTTCAAATAGTGAGCTAATCTATATAGATAACAGTTAATGTTCATAAGGAGAGTATAGTGGTTTTATCTAATATTGATGCAAAAAATAGCGTGTTATTAATAATAGACTTACAAGAGTTGCTTGCTCCTGCAATTAAAGACTTTCCGAATATTTTAAAAAGTACATTGCAGTTAGCGCAGGCGGGTATTATTCACGGCGTGCCGACCTTAATAACAGAGCAATATGTAAAAGGGTTAGGCGAAACTGATCACCAAATAAAAAACATGTTGCCCGATGCCGCGTATTTTCATAAAACTCATTTTAGTGCATGTGCAGAGCTTGGGTTTTTAGAACAATTAAAGGCCTACGGCAAAAAACAAATAATAGTTGTAGGCACTGAAGCACATGTATGTGTTTTGCAAACATGCTTAGACTTAGTGCAAAGTGGTTTCGAGGTCATTATTATCCAAGATGCTATTGGCTCTCGAAATTTAGAGCATAAAAAGTTAGCCGTTGAGCAGTTACGCCAAGCTGGTGCAGTAATTTCATGTACTGAAATTGTCATTTTTCAATGGACAAAGCAAGCTGCAACACCGACGTTTAAAAAAATATTACCTATAATAAAATAAGCTTATTCAAAGTTTGACTTTAATTATTTGAAGTTTTATTAGAATAGGTGCTCCAATTTAAGTTTTATTACGTATAATAGTGTGTGTTTAGTAACCTACAATTTATTCAAGGGTTTTATGTCTAGTGTCGCTCGGTTATTCACCATTATTTTTAGCCTTTTATTTATTGAGTCCATCGGCGTTGGTCTGTATTTTGGTACGTTAACCCAAGCTTTTATTATTGGCTTGCCACTTTGCATACTCCCAATTTGGTTACTCAGAACGTATCCAGACAACGTTATAACGGCGCATGTAGTTGCGGCCGCTATTATGATGTTCTCTTTTTTGCATATCCAACAGACATTTGGGCTAATAGAAGTTCACTTCGAAATATTCATTTTAATGGCTGTACTTATAATGTTTGTACAGTGGCGTGTTTTTATAACTGCAATTATATTTGTCGCTGTTCATCATTTATCTTTTTATTATCTTCAAACTCAAAATACAGGTTTCTACGTATTTGACCCTGATAGACTCGCTTTTACCACAGTACTTATACATGCAGGGTATGCGATTGTTGAAGTTCTAGTTGCAGGTTATATAGCTAAAACATTGCAACGCGAACGCCGTGCAGGCTTGTCATTAAGTTATGCTACAGAGCAAATAATGGAAGACCCTGAAAATATTAAACTCTCCTTACGTGCTGGTGATACTAAAAGTGATGCAGTGGTCGGGTTTAATATATTGCTAGATTATATATCTGATGTTATTAAGCAAGTGCAAGCGCAATCAGAATCACTGCAAAAAAACTCGCGAGAGCTTATCGAGGTTCATGATCAGCTTGCAGATGGAGTTGTGCACCGTACACAGCAAACAGATGATATAGCAAATTCAGGCGCACAAGTTGCACATGGCTTTAAACTTGTTGAAGAAGAAAGTGAAGTTCTTAAACGCCAAGTTGACCATATTACTAAAACTGTCAGTAATGCATTAGAAGATGTTCTTCAAACAGATTCGAAAAGTAGAGAGTTATTAACGTTACTTAATCATACAGAAGAGCAAATAAGTCATTTAGTTGCAGCTGGGGGGGTTATTTCTGGTCTTCTTAATGAAATATCAGGTATCGCTGAGCAAACAAATTTGCTTGCTTTAAATGCAGCTATTGAAGCCGCTCGCGCAGGTGAGCATGGACGAGGTTTTGCTGTCGTTGCTGATGAGGTGAGATCACTTGCAAATCATAGTAAAGCGACAACAGATAAAATTAGTTTGACGCTTAAAGACCTCGTTAACAATAGTAAAACATCAACTCAATCTATGAGTCAGTGTGTAAATTTTGTTGTTGACTTGACTGATATTAGCACCGCTATGAAAGAGAATATTTCAACAATGAGTGGACAAATTAAAGCGGTTGCTTCCAGCTCAGAGTCTGTAGCGCAAGTTGTAGCGGAGCAAGCTGGAAATACCGAATTAATAGCAAGTAGTACCGATACTATGCGCCAAAATCAGTACCAAGATACGCTAATAGTGCAGCAGTTAACTGCTAAGGTACAGCTAATTGATGTAAGTATTGATGTGTTAGAGCAAAGTATTGCAAAGTTTAAATAAACCTAACTCTTTCGTATTTTCGCTTATAGCAGCATGGCTTATTTGCGTTGTTGCAGGGTTAGTTTATTTTCAATTAGAGCAGCTTAAACCGTTTGATAACTTAAAAGTTTTAACTCAAAAACATTGGTTTGGTAATTTTAAAAAGCAATTGGATTGGGTTGATACTGGTGAGCCGTCTTTAGTGCTTATAACAGAAAAAAACTGCGGATGTACTATACAGGCCAAACCACATATTTCATCGCTAACTTCTTTCGCTACAAATAAAGGCATGAAGATTGTGCAAGTTGAATTAACACCTAAACTTAGGCACGTTATTCCGGCAACGCCTGCTGCTGTTATTATTAATAAAGATGGTGAATTTGTGTATGCAGGGCCGCTCTCCGAAGGGCTAGCTTGCGCCCAGGGGAGTGGTTTTGTTGAAACTGCGGTCACTAATTTAGCCGCAGGTTTTAATTCCAACCTTTTAATTACGCAAACCAAGGGATGTTACTGTGTAAATAATGCATAAATAACGTATCGATAAACTAAAGCTCGCACTTAAATTAACAGTTGCGAGCTTTAATATTGATTAAATTGTCACTAAGCCATAAATACCTAATAACACAAACACACAAGCTGCAATAGCACGTACAGTGTTTAGCGATATTCTTTTCAGTAGTGCATTTCCGGCGTATATAACAGGCACGTTAGCAATTAACATACCTAACGTGGTTCCTACCGTTACCCAAAACACAGACTGATATTGTGCGCCTAACAACACCGTCGCTATTTGTGTTTTATCACCAATTTCTGCAATAAAAAATAATACAAAAGCGACTAAAAAAGCCCCGTAGCTATCGTATTTACTACTTACAGCTTCGTCTTTGTCTGGAACTAATAGCCAAAGGCCAACAACAATAAAGCTGATGTTTACAAGCCAAGGTAAATATTCAGAAGAAAAACTATTACTTAACCACTGCCCAAACCACGCTGATAAACCATGATTGAGTAAGGTTGCGGCTAAAATACCAAGAATAAGCGCGCCTTTATTACGAAAACGGGCGGCTAACAGGAGCGATAAAAGCTGGGTTTTATCGCCTATTTCGGCAAGTGTGACAGTGACGGTTGAGGTTAAAAAAACTTCCATTATTGATTCTTACAGGCGGGAATACTAAACCAAGGCAAACAACTATCTCCCGCCATGAGGATAGTGTCTACCTAGGTCTCGCCGATAACGCTTGCTACAACATTACAAACTTACCATGCACATGAGGTGCAATTATGTTGATAAGTTTACTCATTACTGAGCGGGCTACTCCCCTAAGAGGCGGGCATTATTCCACAAAACTTTTGCGTGGTAAATATTAAGAATCGAATATAGTTAATTTATTCGGGAGTAATAAAGTTAGCTTTTGGCAATAAGTTGATAGTCAGGAAAGAGCGAGGAGCGGACTATCAATCTCTGCGATATGCTGTTTTAAGCTCAAAGCGGAATATCTTCAGCTAAAGCTTATTCAGTAAAAGCGAGATTTCCATTTATTAGGTTTTCATACTAAATGAATGCTCTGGTCTAACTCCATTCAATATTTAGCTTCTCTAACACAATTAAAATACAATCTTTGATTGGGATATCTGATCAGCGGACTGTGTAGTGGGACGATGAAAAAGCTCGTCTCATGCTCCAAGTGAATCTGAGATTAGATTGTAGTGGTCAACTAATTATGACCAAACTTTATTTATCATCACATTCTAGCATAATTTTGATTTTTACATTAAAGTGCCAATCAATTAAACGAATAAAGCAGTGATGCAAATAATAAGCTTACTTAATATTGCTGTAGAACGCTTATTGCAAAGGAAATAAATGTTGAACCTAAGTACAGTGGAATTTTCTGATATTAATAATGATACTCTAGACGATGCTCTATCTAGAATGAATGTATTAATTATTGAAGACCAACTGCTAAACATTCACTTGCTCGAAGCTATACTTTCCACGCACTTTATGACTCAAGTTGCAATGAGTGGAGAAGAAGCAATTGCATATTGCCAAAATACTACTCCTGACTTGATTTTACTAGATATACAAATGGGCGGTATTGACGGAATTGAAACTTGTAAGCACCTTAAAAGCTTACCCCATCTCAAAGATATACCCGTTATTTTTATCACTTCTTTTTTTGAACATGAAGATTTTTGCTGGGAAGTTGGTGGGGTTGATTTTATTAGAAAGCCTTTCACGAATAAAACCGTGTTTAACAGAGTTAAAGCGCATTTAACGCTTAAGGCACAAAGGGATAGGTTGCTGGAATTAGTTTTCTTAGATAGTTTGACTGAGATTTATAATCGTCGTTATTTTGATATTCACTACGAGAAGATTGATTTAAATGCCAAGCGAAATAAAAGTGATTACGCTCTTATCGTTATCGATATTGATCTGTTTAAACAGTTTAATGACATATATGGCCATTTAGAAGGTGATCGCGCACTAAAAATCGTCGCACAAACCATTAAAGATACCTTAAAAAGACCTCAAGATTTTGTTGCTCGTTATGGCGGTGAAGAATTCGCTGTAGTTCTGCCATACACTGATCTGAAAGGCGCAATATTAGTAACTGAGAATATAATAAAAAATATAGCTGCATTGAATATAGAAAATAGTGCCTCACTATTTAAACATCTGAGTGTTAGTGGAGGAGTAGCAACGTTGAAAAGCTCAGAAGATCATGCTGACACATTCCAAATAGCAGATGACAAGTTGTATATGTCAAAGCAATCAGGAAGAAATAAATTTAGCTACTAGGCAGGATTTACAAGCGCTAGTATTTAATTTACCTTACCAATAGGTTTAATTATATTTAAAATGCCATATTGGGGTGGTATTATGTGTGAAATAATGGATTAACTAGATAGATTAGTGCTTGATGCACAGGTTTATGCATAAATGGAGCTTTAGATTTGGTAAGTGATTTTCGGGTATTAAATAGCTTAATTGAGGACGTACACCTTCAGATTTCCGAATATAGCACCTCATTAGATTTTTTAATGGTTCCAGATTTTATTAAATGTCACTCTTACTTCAAAACGTTGGAATGCATGAAGTTAGCAAGTGGCTTAATCGCAAAGTACTCAACTGAAAAGGAGCTATTTTCTAGTAGTGAATGGGATTACTTTGTCAAAGATAATACAGCGTTTGATACTTGGAAAGACATGAAGATGCAAGCTAGTATAGTTTATATTAAATACAAATTGCCGCTTTATTAATTACCAACCTATGAATTGATGTATCTATAGTTTAATCTTCAAAATTAAATTCTTACCCTAGTTTTTTAATCTTTCAGCTGTTTTTAACAAAGTATCCGCCTTATTATAATTACTAGCCTTTGCTACCTCTCCAACTTCTCTGCCAACGTTCTCTCGACTTTATATTTCAAAGTATACAGCCCAATTTTAGCTTCTTGAACACGTACCATGTCAAATAAACAACTAGACCTATTTTAATTCTAACTGTAGTGGTTAATACAATTAAGAGAGCCTGTATTCTATTAGCAAATAAAACAGTTAGAACTGCTTGGGTCATTTTGAGGTATTAAACTAAATACTAACAATAAGGGGCTGACATTTAGGATGTGGAGTGTCCGCTTTTGGCACTAAGCAGCGGGTTGATCTGACCCGAAAAAGTAGACATTGAGTGGCTAGTTGATTTAACTCGTACCATCTAAGTAATATGATAAAAGAAGTTTTTTAGTTTTTATATAAAAACAATCTCCGTTTCTAATAATACTCTTAATTAGCAATAACTTACCCTTTTACTATTAATAGAAAATACTAAAATAAGAACGCTACCACGTTAAGGTAAAGAATGACCTCTGATAAAGCTGTTACATTCACTTGGCCTTTATAAGCAAATATACCTTCATTGAGAAAATTAAATAAGCTATTGAATAATATTGGTTTTCTTTATTAAATTGCAAGCAGCTGTTATATGTAATATCATTGATTACACGTGTAATCCGTGTGTTTTTTATTTACAGATTTATTTAATGATTAAGAGAACATAGTTTATGGGAAAAAATATATTTTTTTGTCTTTTTGTAGGGTTGTATGGAATAAAAGCAGTTGCACAACAACACAACTTTGCTGAATTAATGCAGTGCCATAACTCTTCAGAAGCTCCTGGCATGGTTGTTAGATTAGAACATTCAGGTAAACATATTTATAGTGGTGCGGTTGGTTTGGCAAATATTGATACTGAGAGACCCCTCAATGTAGATGATATATTTCAAATAGGTTCTGTTACGAAAACATTTACGGCTGCAGCGATCTTGAAGCTATCGGAAGAAAAAAAGCTATCATTACAAGATACATTAGCGCGATTTATTCCTGATATTAACCCTGAGTTTAGGTATTTAACGATTGATAGAATTTTAAACCATACTTCTGGTCTGCCAGATTACTTAGGGGATCCTTCAGTCAGTAAAATTTATGATAAATATGCTTCTATTGATCAAGTTATACAAAGTATAAGTAAACAACCCCTTAACTCTGAGCCTGGTAAAAAATATAGTTATTCAAATTTGGGTTACGTCTTTCTGGGAAAAGTAATTGAAGTTGCTTCTAATACTCCGTATGACCAGTTCATGTTAAACACATTTTTTAAACCTCTGAAAATGGATAATACTTTTGTTATTACTAAAGGAACATCTGCTGGGAAAGTAAACGGCTACACTACTAATCGTAATGAGCCTAAAAAGTATATTAACCCTGAAGATTCAACTGAAAGGCAATGGAATGTTGATCGTAGTTGGATCTATTCTGCGGGCGCTATTGCTTCTACACTTGCTGATATGCACCTTTGGCAAAATGCATTAAAGTCAGGGCATGTAATTTCAAAAGAAAACTATAAACTAATGACCACCAAGGCATTATTAAATAATAATTCGCATGTGGGTTATGGATATGGCTTAGATATATACAAAATAAGTGGATTAGATAGCTTTAGCCACCAAGGTCAGGTTCCCGGATTTTTTGCTTGGCATGTCTATTTCCCGAATGAAGATTTAACCGCTACAGCTTTAACCAACATCGACACAAAACACCCAGGCCCTGCTCTATTAGACATGATAGCGCTACAACTAAATTTATCTCCTAAGCAAGTAAATAGTCAAAAAGCAAAGGCTCTAGCAGCATCTTTAGTTGGAAGTTATCGTTCTTCCGATTCGAAAATTTTAAATATTTCGTTCGAAAAAGGTACACTTTATTCTCAATATGAAGGTGAGAGTAAACTAAAAATCATACCCAGGGAAAACAACTCGTACTCTTATGAGTGTACTGAAAATTACTTTCAGCTTAGAGAAAATAATGGGAAGCATGAAATCGTCCCAGTGCATTTATATCAAGGTGAGCAAGATGCACTTGTTAAATTAGAATTATGAAAAATAGGCTAAGGTTATCAACGGCTGCTCTTGGCATAAACCGGAAATAACCGACCCATAAATTCCGTATTTATACATTAAGGTTTTTAAAGCCTTAATGTAATTAATTTTCAACCATTCAAATATTTGCCTAAACCTAACCTTACTTAGATTTAAGGTGAACTTTAATTAATAAATCTCAATCTGAGTGCCACACCTTGCTTAAAATTCAAACTATTCTCAAGCTGCCGCGAATTCTCAATTTAAGTGGCACTGGCCAAAAAAAATTTTTAAATAATACATATTAGCTAAATAACAATTGATAACCATTTTCGTTTAGATTAGTATGTACGCACTAAATGAAATTGAGAGTGGTTTGTATTCATGTATATTTGTCTATGTCACGGTGTGACTGATAAAAAAATTGAGCAAACAATTGACGATGGTGCAACGACCATGCGTGAATTAACTAAAGAGCTTAAAGTAGGCAGCCAATGCGGTAAGTGTTGTGGTTGTACTAAAAAGATCCTTAATCGCAGACTTATTCAAATTGCGGATGTAACGGATCAAGTTGCTTAATTACATATAAAAACTTAGATATAAAAAAAGCAGCTTTTTAGCTGCTTTTTTTATGCTTGTTACTATTTACAGTTGAGACTGCAAGTAGTTTTTAATACCCGTATTTTTAATAAGTAATTGTTGGGTTTCTAACCAATCAATTTGCTCTTCTTGTTCATTTAAAATGTGATCAAGAGCTTCACGGGTAATATAATCTTTTTTGTTTTCAGCCAGTTTAACTGCGCTACGTAACTCATCAATAGTATCGAGTTCAAAACCCATATTAGCTGCAATCATTTCTTCGCTGTTTTCACCAATACGTAATCGGCCTAAGTCTTGAAGATTTGGTAAGCCTTCTAAAAACAAAATACGTTCGATTAAACGATCGGCGTTTTTCATTTTTTGAATTGATACTTTGTAATCTGCTTTGTCTAGTTGAGTGAAACCAAAATCTTTAAACATGCGTGCATGTAAAAAGTATTGGTTAATACCAACAAGCTCATTAGCGAGTACTTTATTAAGCGCTGCAATAACGTCTTTATCGCCTTTCATAATATGCTCCTACTAAGCCATTTGTGCTTGATGATAATTTTCAGAACCAATCTTATCAATTAAGCCAAGTTGTTGCTCTAACCAGTAAACATGGTCTTCTTCGGTATCAAATAACAGTTTTTCTAAAATGCTACGAGATTGATAATCTTGTTGTTCTTCACATATTGCGATGACGTCTTTAACACACGCAACTACTTCAAGCTCTAGTGTTAAATCGTTTTGCATCATGCTTTTTACATCGTTACCGATAAGTAAATCACGGCGCTTAGTCATATTTGGTACACCTTCTAAAAACAAGATGCGCTTAATAAGCCAGTCTGCGTGATCTTTTTCTTCTTCCATTTCGTGGTTAAGGCGCTCGTATAGTTTGTTTAAACCCCAGTCGTCATACATGCGCGAGTGTATAAAATACTGATCGATTGCTGCTAATTCGTTAGCTAACAATGTATTAAACGCATCGATTACTTTTTGATTACCTTTCATGATAAATCGCCTTAACTATTTCAATTGTATGCAGTGTAGTACAAATAGCCTATATTGCAAGTTTTCTCTATAAAAATCATTGCGTTACTATTGGTTTTGATTCTTATTTAAGTTTGCGTTACTGCTTGGTTTATGGACAGTTTTTTATTTGTGTTAGCATCTAATACAAGATCATGATTGATAGGAAAAAGCGAGACGTTTATTTATGTGGGATTTGTTAAGCATATAGGCATGCAGGGCATGCCTATAACGTGCGCTTATTTGTTAAAATTGATATTTAGCACCCAGCGTTGCCGTTGTGCCTAATCCTTTAATATTGTATCCACCGTAGGTGTATGCCTGTGCGCGGGCTGGGTAGTAGTCACTATTAAATAGGTTTTCTATTCCAAAATACCCACTCCATTGAGTGTTAACATTGTATTGGCCACTTAAGTTAAATGTGTTGTAGCTACTAACAGGGCCCTGATCGCCGGAGTATTGGCCCTGTGCATTTTTATCAAAGCGCTTTCTGTCGCCTACATATAAAAAGCTCATTGCAAGCGATAGTTCGTCATTTGTTTGCCACGTTACATTCGCTGTTGCTTTAGGTGGACTAATTTGGCTTGCGCCTAGATAGTCATCAGCTTCGGTGTTTTTACCTTCTACGTAACTGTATGTGGCGCTTAATTTAAGGTCTTCGGTAATAGTGTAATTAACTAACCCTTCGTAACCCCATATTTCTTGTGGTGCACGCACAGGTTCGTAAACTCCCGTTACTTCATTATACTCATTACTAGTACCAAGCTCTGAGGTACTTCTGTAAAGAGCAAATTCAAAACGTACGTTTTCAAACTGTGAGGTAAAACCAACTTCGTAATTGTCGATTATTGAGGCTTGTGTTTGAATAAGTGCAATGTCGTCAACGGTTGCAGCGCGAAGTAAGCGACCAATATCAGAAATATCAGAGCCCTGTGAGTAACTAAAAAACGGGCTAAAGGCATCTGTTAAGTTATATTTAATACCGGCGTTATAGGTTGTTGCATCGTAATTAATGGTGTCGCCACGCACATTTAATGGTACTGAACATTGCGATACGGTTTTGCAAAGTTTTAGCGTTTGGTAGTCACTTACGCTCAAATCAATGCTTTCGTTTCTTACACCCGCTTTTACAATAATGTCGTCGTTTATTACCCATTTGGTTTGTAAAAAGCCTGCCACACTTTCCATGTCCATTTCTGGCACCCACACACGACCATCTACTAAAGGTTGCGATGTTTTATCGTTTAAGGCATCAATACCGTAGATTAGGGTGGCTGTTACGTTTTCAAAATCAAACTGGCTATTAAATGTAGCTCTGGCACCTTGCTTGTCTGATTTAATAACCGATTGACCACCGCTATAACCTTCATCAAGATTGGCTAAAGCGGTTGAGAAAAAGAATACGTTTTCTATATTTTGTTTATACAGATCGAGGGTCATTTGTGTGTTTTCAAACAACGCGTAATCAACATATTTTAGGGTTATATTTTCGTTGCCTTCTGGGCCTTGCGGTTTACCTTGTTTTTGAAGCTCTAAGGGGACGTGTATAGCGTATGTTTTTTCCCCTATATTGCCATCGCCAGTAACATCGCCTAAATCAGTTTTTTGCTGTGAGCTGTAAAAGTTATAGCTAAACTGCAGTTGCTTTTCGTCGTCAAAATCATAAGTTAGTTTGGTAAAATAGTTTTGAGTTTCAGAGTCTGATAAACCATATTGCAAGCCTAAAATATCGCCCTCTGCATCGCGTTGTACGCCGTTTTCTTCATAGCTTGCCGTTAACAGGTAGCTTAGTTTGTCGAGCTTTCCGTTTACTGCGGCCGCTATTCTACCGCCGCCACTTTCTGCTAATTTAACAGCGCTAAAGCGGCTTGAAATACTTATTTCACCTTCAGGTTTTCCATCACTGCGAGCCTGTTTTGTTATGTAGTTAATAATGCCACCTGAGGCACCATTACCATAAATAGACGTTGCCCCTTTTATGACTTCAATGCGTGCTATGGCACTTGCATCAAGCGTTTTTACGCCTAAAGAGCCATTACGAAGAGGGGTTGATTGCGGTACGCCATCAATCATTATTAATGGCGCGCGGCCGCGTAGTGTTTGTCCTGAATTACCTGAGCTGCCTGTATTTGGGGCGAGCCCTGGAACCATTTGCGCGAGTAAACTTCCCAGTTCTGAGCTTACTTTTAAATGCTGTTGTATTTGTTGCTGATTAATAACGGTAATCGAGGCAGGTACTTCGTCAATGTTCTCTGATATGCGACTGCCAGATACAATGACATGCTCTAACTGATCAGAAGTGGATTCATTTTTATTATTTTCATTGGCTAGCGTGTTAGTACTAATTGCAACAGCAATAAGGCAAAGCGAAGTTTTTAACATGGGGTGTCTTAGTTGATAACAATTTACGTAATGGTAATTATTATCAACTAATGACGCAAGTGTTAATGAGATTTATTTCCATTTATGGCGTTTTAACCAAAAATATACACCGCTTACAATAAAAAATGCGAGTGAAAGGGCTACTAATAACCATAAAAACTGCACAATAGGACCTGCAAAATCACCAATGTGAAACTTATACTTAAAGTTCCATGCTTGTGTTGTGAAGTTGGTTTTACTGGCGTCAAATGAGTTTAATACTTTACCAGTAAATGGGTTAATCCAAACCCAGCTGTAAGCGTGGCTTTCGCCAGGGTTTTGCATTCTCAGTGCAATTGCTTCGTCATCTTTTTTAGGTAAGTAAATTCTATATACTTTACCATCTGGAAATACGTTCTCTGCATTTTTAATTGCTTGATTGTAGTTTAACGCAGCTTGAGAAGGGGCTATTATTTTTGGCGCTTCAGGTCTTTGTTCTACTTTATTAAACGTTACAAATTCTAATACAGATTGAGTTTGTGTTTTCCAGTTAAATGCCATACCAGTAAAGGCAATAAGCATAAGGGGTATAAAAAAGTAAACACCAAGCACTGTATGTAATTGATACATGAGCACTCTAAATTTGGCTTTTGGTTTTATAGCTAAACGTTTAACTCTGTTTTTGGGCTTTACCCATAAATAAAAGCCGAGTAATACATTTATTAAAAGTAGCAATGCACATACCGACATCCAATTTCGAAAGGTTTTTTCACCCTTACTGTTTTCAAACAACAGCCAGCGATGCAATCCCATCGCAAACCCATAAATAGTATCTGTTGATTCATAGACGTTTAGTACACTCCCAGAGTAGGGATTAACACTGGCGTAATGTTTATTGGCTAACCTAAATTGCCATGCGGCGTTTGGCGCTTGTTCGGGCATAAAAAAAGTGATTTTTTGCTTAGTTTGAGCCCGTACATTTTGTATAAGTTCATCGTAAGGCATTAAATTTTCTTGTGGTGTTACTTGCCATTTTGCAGGCTCTATTAAGTGCTGTATATCTTTTGCGTAAATCATAACAGCACCGGTTAAGCTCACTATTAATAAAAATAGTCCGCTAATAAGGGCAAGGCCTAAATGAATTCTACGTAACCAAAGTTTCAAAAACGGTATCTCATTATGAGTTAATGGCAATATTGTAAATGATAATACGAGCTGTTTTCAATTAAATAGTTATGTATTTGGTTTAGCTTGTTATTAAGAACATTAAATTGGGCTTTAATTTGCGATTGGTCGGATCTCTATTATGCAATTTTCGATATTAAAATTGTCGTGTAAAAAGCTTTTTATTGTTGGCAAATTAATTAAGTGCTGAGTGCTAATAACAAGCTCACAATAATTTTCTTTATCATCTAGTTGCCAAAGCTTAATGCTAACTACCGATTCGATATTAAATTCATTGCTAATAGCATGTGATATTGCGTGTGTATCAATGTTGTTAGGCGCTGCTTGCATTAAAATTTTGCAGCTTTGCTTTAATAGTAAAATGCCATGATAAATTACATAGATAGAAATAAGCACAGTGGCAATTAAATCAACAATATACCATTGGTATAAAATAATTAAGGTGCCTGCAATAATAACAACAATAGATGCCATTGCATCTGATACATTATGAATAAAGGCCGCTTTTATATTTATACTGTGATTTGCTCCCGCTCGGTAGGTTAAATATGCTGTTGCTAAATCAATTACCAACGCTATTGCTGCCACCCACACAACTATCCAGCCATTAATTGGTTGAGGGTTTAAATAGCTCGAAATGGCTTCAAAAATTAAATACACGCCAATTAATATTAATGTACTGCTATTAAAAAGTGTGGCAAGTATTTCAGCGCGTTTATAGCCAAAATGATGAGTGGCGTCAGCAGGTTTATTACCAACTTTACGTGCAACCAAGGCTATAAATATAGCGGCAGCATCACTTAAATTATGAAGGGCATCGGCTACTAGTGACAAACTGCCCGAAAATATCCCGCCAATAACTTGGGCTACGGTTAGCAATACATTAATAACCACAGCGACGGTGAGCTGTTTATTGCTTTGGTTTTCGTCTACATGACTATGTGAGTGATCGTGCGCCATAATGCCCTCAAACGCATTGATTAAATACTGCTTATATCACGAGGGGTTTAAAACAGCTACAGAAGTTGTAGCGTAATTATAAGTTAGTAATAAAGGCGTATTTTTTAAAAAATGTGAATTTAAGGTTGTAACGCTAAATACCCAGTTTTTAAGGAGTTTACCGCTCAAAACTTGCGTCTTTATATATTTAGTGCATTAATGTAAGTAATATTAAATGATTATAAGTTGCTGGATATTAAGCATGGACAAAGGTTTAAACTTTGGTGAATTAACAGGTAAAGGACAGTCTGTTCGAAGTAAGTTAATTATAACCTTTATAATTATAGCCTTAGGGCCACTTTGTATACTTACGTGGTTTAGTCTTGAACATGTAAATAGCACGCTTAAACAAAATGCAGACACTGAACTTAACGAGCTTAATAATATAGGTAAGCAATTTGCTGATATTTGGTTTACAGACCATGTTAAAGATTTATATTTGCTTAGATCACAATTTGATATCAGCCCCAATAAAAAGCAAAAATTAATTAATCAATTTATTGAGCAGTATGACTTTGTTAATCATGTAGAGCTTATTGATGTAAACCTCGTTAATTCACTACCTTCATCACCTTTTTTAAATGTTATTAAAGAGCCGCGCTTTAATAACATACGTTCTGGGATTATAAATACAGGTAAAATCCAATTCCAGTCAATGACTGCCTCAGGGCGTGAATATCATATTATTGGCTTACCGATATTAAATGATGAAAATAAGCTACAAGCAATATTGCTTGCAGATATAAATTTAAATGGCTTATTAAATAATCTAAGTAAAATACACGCTGCTAATAAAGACATAACATTTTATGTTATGCACAATAATAAAATTCAAAAAAGTAATATTTCAGACGATACCCAACCATCATTTTTCTCTCAAAATGGCTCACCAATACAACGTGTTTTTTCTTATATTGATAAAAATGAAGTCACTTTATATGGGTATATTAATTCATTAGAGTTTTTAAATGAGTCTGGCTGGCAGCTACTTGTATCAAAACCAAAAGAAGTTGCACTACAAGGTGCTAATTATTATAAGCAGCTCGCTGTATTAACTAATTCAGGTGCCTTACTGCTGATATTAACGTTGTCGTGGTGGTTTGGTCGCCGGCTGTCTCAGCCTTTAATTAACTTAGCTAAAATTGTCGAAAATATTACAAAAGGCGATTTAGTTAAAGTTCCAATAATAAACGATAGCATTGAATTTAATCAGCTTTCATTAGGCTTACGTAAGTTAGTAGCTGTAAAAGAAGAGCAACAAAGTATATTACAAAAACAACGTTCGGCACTTCAAATTGCATTAAAACAATTAGCAGAACAAAAAAGTGCATTAGATGAACATGCCATTGTTGCGGTAACTGACTTACATGGCACTATTACTTTTGTAAATAAGAAATTTTGTGAGATCAGTGGTTTCGACGAACATGAATTAATAGGCGAAAACCATCGCCTTTTAAATTCAGGTAAACACGAAAAAGAATTCTTTAAAAATATGTACAAAACGCTTAAACGCGGTGATGTATGGAACGGGCAAATCTGTAATAAAGCTAAAAATGGTGGTTTTTATTGGGTAGATACCACCATTGCACCATTTCTAGATGAAAACGGTATACCACAAAACTATATTGCTATTCGTACCGACATTACAGCGCTTAAGTTACAAGAGCTAGAGCTTGAACAGCACAAAACACAGCTACAACTAGTGATTGACTCAACAGCAGTGGGTATTTGGGATTGGTACATTGATACTAAAAATGTGACATTTAATAACCGCTGGGCCGAGATTATAGGTTACAAGCTCAGTGATATTGAACCTTGTACTATAGATACTTGGTATACCTACGCTCACCCTGATGATTTAGCTATGTCGGAGAAAAAACTTCAAGCGTATTTTTCCGGCGAGACTGACTATTATGTTAGTGAAGCCCGCATGAAACATAAAAATGGGCATTGGATTTGGGTTCTCGATACTGCAAAAATAGTTGAGTGGAATACCGATGGTTCTCCAAAACGCATGATCGGTACGCATTTAGATATATCAGATCGAAAATCTACAGAGCTTGAGCTACAAGGAAGCCGAGACAGATTTGCATCTTTGGTATCAAATATCCCTGGCATAATTTATCGATGTAAGTTTGATGACAAATTAAGCATGCTTTACATGAGCGAGCAAGCGAGTGAAATAACCGGTTATTCACCTGATGAGTTGATACACAATGAAGACCTTTGCTTCTTTGATTTAATATGTGAAGACGATTCTCAAAAAATAAAAGATGAAATTGTTCGCTGTGTTAATGCTAAGCAGTCATGGTCTGTTGAGTATAGAATTAAAGCCCGCGATGGCTCTTTGCATTGGGTAAACGAAAAAGGCCAAGCGATTTACGCAGATGATGGCAATATATTGTATTTAGATGGATTTATTTTAGATATTACAGAACGTTACAATACACAATTAAAAATAAGCCGTCAGCAAAGCCTGCTTGAATCAATGAGTAAGCAAGGACAGATTGGCGCATGGGAAATTGACTTAGAAGCGCATACGCTTTATTGGTCTGATGAAGTTAAAGTTATCCACGAAGTACCAGAGGGATTTGAGCCGAGGATAGATACTGCTATTGATTTTTATAAACCAGGAATACACCGAGACACTATAAGTACCTTATTTGAATGCGCTGTGACTTTAGGTGAAAGCTGGAGTGTAGAGCTTATTATTTTGACCTATTCGGGGCAAGAGCGTTGGGTTAAATCAATGGGCCAAGCAGAGCTTAAAGATGGTAAATGCGTACGTGTTTTTGGCTCATTTCAAAGTATTGATGCACATAAGCGCCTTGAACTCGAAAGCGAAAAAGCAAACCGCTATAACAAAAATTTAGCCGCGCTTACAGTCGCACCTGAAGTGCAAAATAGTGATGTAGAGCAAGTTAAAAAGCTAGCCGTTAAATCTATGTGCGAAGTGCTAAATGTTGCACGTGCGTCGGTATGGATTTTTAACGATCAACGAGATGTAATGACATGTCATAGTTTATACATAGATGGACAAGGGTTTGTAGATACAGATGCTGTTTTAACTGCTAAAGACTATCCTGCATATTATAACGCCATTTATAAGCAAAACTTAGTAGCCATGGATGATGTTTATACCCATCCAGCAACTGTTGATTTTATAGAAGCGTATACAAAGCCATTAAATATTAAATCGATGCTTGATGCAGTAATAGCAACTGGTGATGGTAATTTAGGTATTTTGTGCGCTGAAACGGTAGGCGAACATCACAATTGGACGCAAAGTGAAGAAACGTATCTTCGATCATTGGCTACTTTAGTGGGAAGTACTTTAATTTCTCAGCAACGAAAAGTAATCAGTGAGGAGTTAAAAGTAGCCCTTGTAAAAGCAGAAGATGCAGCCATTGCGAAGAGCCAATTTTTAGCAACCATGAGCCATGAAATAAGAACGCCAATGAATGGTGTACTCGGTATGCTAGAACTTGTTCAATTAGAGTCACTCCCTAAACCAATAGAAACAAAAGTAGGTATAGCCAAAACAAGTGCGCACTCTTTATTGGGTGTAATTAACGATATTTTAGATTTCTCTAAAGCCGAAGCGGGTAAAATTGAACTTGAAGAGATTAACTTTAATGGACGTGATTTAATTGGCGAAGTTGCTGCCGCACAAGCATTGACTGCTCAAGAAAAAGGTATAGAAATAATTTTAGATTTGGTAGCGCTAGAGCCTTCGCAGTTATGCGGAGATCCTGGGCGCATTCGACAAGTACTTACTAATTTGCTGAGTAACGCCGTTAAGTTTACGAGTAAGGGCGAGGTTGTGGTAAGCGGCAAAATTAATAAAGTGGCTCAAGGTTTAGAATTTGTTGCAAGTATAAAAGATTCAGGCATAGGAATAAGTGAAGAAAAGCAACAGCAGTTATTTACCCCTTTTTCTCAGGTAGATGCATCAACAACGCGTGAATACGGGGGCAGTGGCTTAGGGCTGGCTATTTGTAAGCAGCTTTGTGAGTTAATGGGAGGAGCAATTTCTCTTACAAGTGAAGCAGGTAAAGGGAGTACCTTTACCGCCACTATAATGCTAACTCCGGGAGATCAAAAAGAGCGTTATATTCCTAATATTAATATGGAAGAGCTAACAGTTTTAGTTGTTGACGATAACGAGACAAATCGAATTGTAATTTCACAACAGCTTGAACATTGGGGCGCTAAGGTTGCACTCGCATGTGATGCACATGAAGCACTTGATATGTGCGCGCAGCAATATAAAGATAAAAGTTGCATGTATGATATTGCAGTGCTTGATATGCAAATGCCAGGAATGGATGGCATAGAGCTGTGTAAAGCACTAAAAGCACATGAACATTATAAATCAATGCCACTTGTAATGATGACCAGTATTGCAGGTATGGAAGGCGCGCAGCGTTATTCTGATGCTGGCTTTCAGGCATATTTTCCTAAACCAGTAACCACTGCCGATTTAATTTCTGCACTGTCGGTTATAACGAGTAATGATGCAGGCGAGACGCTCCCACTTGTTACGTCAGGCTATATTTCGTCACTTAAAAAAGAAAAGGCGCAGGAGTTTTCCCAAATACTACTGGTGGAAGATAATCCTATTAATCAACAGGTGGCTAAATTAATGCTCAAAAAGCTTAATTGTGACGTTACTATTGCCGGGAATGGCCAATTAGCGATTGATATATTAGAAGCGCATGATTCAGGATACTTTAAGCTCGTACTTATGGATTGCCAAATGCCTGTTATGGATGGTTTTGCAGCAACCGCAGCTATTCGTAAAGGCGTGGCGGGCATACAGCATAAAAACATTAAAATAATCGCTATCACCGCAAATGCAATGAACTCAGATAAAGAGCGTTGTATAACAGCTGGAATGGATGACTACTTGAGTAAACCTATTCAATTAGATATTTTAAAAGATAAATTAGAGCAGTATATTTAAGGTAAAAATACAATGAGCCAACCCGTTATAATACGTGATGCAAAACCAAGTGACGCAAAAACAATTTTGCACTTTATTACCGAACTTGCCATATATGAAAAAGAACCTGATGCAGTAAAAACAGACGAGCAGGCAATATTAGATACTCTGTTTAGTGAAGGTGCAACTGCGCACAGCATAATTTGTTTAGAAGGTGATGAGCCAATTGGTTTTGCGGTATATTTTTATAATTACTCTACCTGGTTAGGTAAAAATGGCCTATACCTTGAAGATTTATACGTAAGCCCAGATAGCCGTGGCAATGGTGCAGGTAAAGCCATTATGAAGCACTTAGCTAATAAGGCGATTAGTAATAACTGTGGGCGTTTTGAATGGGTAGTGCTTGATTGGAATAAACCCGCTATCGATTTTTACAATAGCATTGGTGCAAAGCCTCAAAACGAATGGATTATATATCGCTTAACAGGGCAGGAATTATTAGACTTTGCTAAATAGTTAATGAAAATCATTTGCATTTAGTTTTGTGGGTGTGTAAGTTAAATACACACTCATAAATAAACGTGCAGATGATTATATGATCTCAAGTCAAAAACAACCCCACTCAGATTTACTTTATCTTGATCAAGCATTAAGCCCTTGGCAGTCGAATATAATGCAAGGTAATTATGCATTTGAACAAGGTGCACTTCTCGAAGCCCGCGATAAATACTTATTAGCTAAAACACTTGCAGATCATCTTCTTCAGCAGTTTTTATATGCTCAGATTAATAACACTGTCATTCATGCTATTGAGCACTGTATACCCGCACTTGTTGTTGCGTCGCATAATTTAGCGGATACCTATATAGCTATGCAACAGCCTGAAAATGCATGCAAATGGCTATGCGAAGTACACTTAACACTCTGTTCACTAATTAAGCATACTCATTACGATATACAAAAAGTGAGTAAGCATCATTACATTAAAACTTCCTCTGAACTTGTATCATTTGCAAGACGCTATCATTTTTTACCTGAGCTAATAGAGCAAGTGAATTTTTGCTTATGCTCTAAAGACTCAACAAACAGTCTGCTACATTAAAATAAAGGAGTAATTTATGGCGTTTACATTGCCAGCACTTGATTATGAATATGATGCGCTTGAGCCTCATTTAGACAGCAAAACGATGCATATTCACCACACATTGCATCATCAAACGTATATCAATAAAGCCAATGCTGCTTTAGCAGATACTGTATATGCAACCGCAAATGCTGAAAAATTACTTAAGGGAATAAACAGCCTGCCTAGTAATTTGCAAAAAGCAGTACAAGAGCATGTAGGGGGGCATTTTAATCACAGCTTATTTTGGCAAGTAATGAGCCCACAAGGAGGAGGTGAACCTGAAGGTATTGTGGCTCAGGTTATAAATGAGCAACTAGGCAGTTTTGATAAATTTAAAGACCAATTTACAGCCGCGGCAATTAGCCAATTTGGTAGTGGTTGGGCGTGGTTATGTGTAACGCCGGATGAAAAGTTGATTGTAGAAAATAGTGCTAATCAAGATTGCCCTTTAATGCAGGGAAATATCCCTATTTTGGGACTTGATGTATGGGAGCATGCCTACTATTTGAAGTATCAAAATAAGCGTCCTGACTATATTGCTGCATTTTATAATGTAATTAATTGGCAAGAAGTACAAAGGCGTTATTTATTGGCTATTGGTTGAGTGCCGAATATGGCTAGTAATGTGAATTTTTTTGTATAAGCTAGGCTCTATTAGGTTAATTTATAGAGCCGTTTATGGACACTTCACATTGGCAAAAAGCACGTCAGAGTCGCGATCCTCGTTTTGACGGGCTTTTTTACGTAGCGGTAAAAAGTACGGGTATATATTGCAGACCAATATGCCCTGCTCCAACGGCTCACGAAAAAAACGTTGCTTATTATCAGTTTGCCCATAACGCGGCGCAAGATGGTTTTAGACCCTGTATACGATGCAGACCCGATAGTGCCCCAGGCAGCGCAGCATGGCAGGGTACAAAAACGACTGCACTTAGAGCAAAACAGTTAATAGATCAAAATGACGAGCACGACTGCGAAAAATTAGCAGCTCGTTTAGGTGTAAGTAGTCGTTATTTAAGACAGTTGTTTAAGCAGTATTTTGGCGTGTCGATTACGCAATATCGATTATTTAACCAATGTCACTTTGCTAAAAAGCTGATTCAAGAAACACATTTACCCCTTACCGAAATAGCGTTTTCCGCAGGCTTTAAAAGCATTAGGCGCTTTAATGATGCATTTTTACAGCAGTTAAATATAGCTCCCTCGAAGCTGCGCAGTGGCGATAAAAAACCAACGTCAACACTCACTTTAACCCTGCCATTTAGGCCGCCTTATAATTGGCCTGCTTTGCAGGGTTTTTTACAAAGGCGCTTGATAAAACCAATGGAGTGGATAACACAAACGAGCTACGGACGCACTTTTGCAAGTGAGGAATATAAAGGAAGCTTTACCGCTGAATTTATAGCGAGTAAAAACCACTTTAGTGTATCTATCAATATAGACAATACGGTGTACTTACAACCTGTTATAAATAATATACGCCGTGTTCTTGATTTAGATGCCGATATTAATTTAATTGAAACGCATTTAAGCGCCAATATAAACAATGCGTTTACAGTGTGTGAAGGGCTCAGACTTCCAGGGATTTGGTCAAGTTTTGAAGCCGGTATAAGGGCGGTACTCGGACAACAAGTGAGTGTTACTGCGGCGCATAATTTAGTAACAAAGTTAGTTGATGAATTAGGCGAAAAAGAGGGCGATGCCGTTTATTTTCCAACGGCTAAAATTGTTGCTAATAGTGATTTTGCATTTTTTAAAATGCCACAAGCACGCAAAAATGCGCTACACAACTTAGCCCAGTTTTGTGCACTAAATCCTGAAAATGACGATTTAGACGAATGGCTTAATTTAAAGGGAATTGGTCCTTGGACGGTAAATTATGCAAAGTTGCGAGGGCAAAGCCAGCCCGATATATTACTTGATGGCGACTTAGGTGTTAAAAAAGCTCAAGCGGCGGCAAACCCTTTTGAGCCTGCTAATTGCGCTCCTTTTCGCTCTTACTTAACTTTTCAACTTTGGCAGCAATTATAATGATCATTCAAACATCAATTTCGAGCCCTATAGACGACATAATTATTCAAGCGACCGATAAAGGTGTGAGTTACGTTGGGTTTTATCCACCAGTTGAACACCCTCATACGCCATTTGAGCAAGTCGCTAACAAGGCGGTGCTTATTTGCGCTGCGCAGTTAAATGAGTACTTTGCAAAAAAACGCACAACTTTTGATGTACCACTTGATACAAACGGTACAGCATTTCAACAAAGCGTATGGCAAGCACTATTAACGGTACCTTTTGGACGGTCGCAAACATACGGCTATATTGCAAACCAACTCAATAATCCAAAAGCAGTGAGGGCAGTAGGTGCTGCGAATGGTAAAAATCCGATTAGTATTATAGTGCCTTGCCACCGAATTATTGGCGCAAATGCAAAGTTAACGGGCTATGCTGGTGGGCTTGGTAGGAAACTTTGGTTGCTGAAACACGAAGGATTAATGTAAATTAATTTAACGAATATTTTGTATGTTTAGTTCTACATACTACACTGTAGATTTAGTTTATAAATAAAAATCACTATGAAAATTAGAACGTTACTTTATATTTTTGTTTTGAAGTGTATTGTTTTTTGCGATGGCGTTACGGCCAAAGAATTACTTTTTTGTTATGAAGATAAAAACGCAGCACCACTATTTTTAGGTGTTGATAAGGCTATACCTATTGATCAACCTGATGCCTCAGTTGAGGTTTTAAGTTTATTAGATAAAGCGATTGATGGTGTTGAGATTAAGTTTGTTAGAAAACCATGGCGTAGATGCTTAAGCGATTTAGAATTTAATCGAGTTAATGCTGTTATTGCCAGTTACCGCAAAGGACGAGAAAACGTTGCTGTTTACCCTGTTGATCAGCAAGGTAAGTTACAAGATGACTATGCAGTAAGTGAATTTAGTAGCTGCCTTATAGGGCGTTATAAATTTCATAAAGAATGGGAGACTCGCGAAGTATTTCAAAATAAAGCATTTACGATAGCCATTCCTAATGGCTATGGACTAAATAGCGCGTTGAAAGAAGAACCATTTTTTATTCATAATACGTTTTCTAAAAGCAAAGCTTTTGAGTTGCTAGATAAGGGCGTGGTGCAGGCGAGCGTTGATCTATGCCAAGTTGATGGCTTAAAAGTGTCGAGTTATCCGTATGAGGGTAATAATGTTAAACCTATTTATCCCCCTTACGAAACCAGCCATGGTTACCTTGTTTTTTCAAAAAAATTCTACGAAGAAAATAACACTCTAAGTTGGGAAATGTGGCAATGGCTATCAAAATTTGAAAGTGCACCTGTGTATATTAAATATTTACAAACACTTAAATAACCTCGTTAAATTCGCGTTTGTAAATTGGTATTAATTTAATATTAAGGTAGCATAAGCGCACTTTTTATAAAATGGCACCACAATGGCTCAATTATACTTTTACTACTCTGCAATGAATGCAGGTAAATCAACCACGTTATTACAATCTGCATTTAATTATAAAGAACGTGGCATGGAACCTGTGATCCTTACTGCTGCCATTGATGATAGACAAGGCGTGGGTAAAGTATCGTCTCGTATTGGCTTGCAAGCAGATGCGCATGTATTTGATGCTAGCAAAGATGTTTTTGATCTTATTCAATCACTCAACAATGATAAAAAACGCCATTGTGTATTAGTTGACGAGTGCCAATTTTTATCAAAAGAACAAGTAATGCAATTAACCGATGTGGTTGATGAGTTAGGTATACCGGTACTGTGTTATGGCTTGCGTAACGACTTTAGAGGCGAGCTATTTATAGGGTCGCAATATTTGCTTGCGTGGGCTGATAAGTTAGTTGAGCTTAAAACTGTATGCCACTGTGGACGTAAAGCAAACCATGTACTGCGTACCGATGAAAATGGTGAAGCAATAGCAGATGGTAACCAAGTAGAAATTGGCGGCAATGACCGATATGTTTCGGTATGCCGCAAACATTATAAAGCCGCGTTAAATATGGGCCGACAAAGCATTTAAAAATGTATCAATATCTTCGCGCGTAATATCTAAATGCGTTACTAGCCTAAGCTGTTTGCTTGGGCTAAATAGTATACCTTGTTGTTTAAGTGCCTCAGCAATCTCTTCAATATTTATACTGCTAGTGTATGTTGCATAAACCATATTAGTGGTGTTACTCATATCTACAGTAAAGCCACTGATTTCACTTAATTGTTGAGCCAAATAACGTGCATTTGCATGATCGTCTTTTAAGCGCTCTACATTGTGCTCAAGTGCAAACTGCCCGGCAGCTGCAAGCATTCCGGCTTGGCGCATACCGCCACCAAGTACTTTTCTCCATCGTCTTGCTTTATTAATAAGTGCTGGTGAGCCTAATAATAAAGAGCCTACGGGCGCCCCCAAACCTTTAGATAAACAAATAGAAACTGAATCAAAGTGTTTTGTAATTTCAGTTATATCAATATTTAGCTCAACAGCGGCATTAAAAGCACGTGCGCCGTCTAAGTGCAGCGCTAAATTATGTGTGTCAACAAAGTCACGAGCTTGGGCTAAGTACTCAAGCGGGAGTACTTTTCCGCCTATGGTATTTTCTAAGCTAAGTAATCGCGTTTTTGCAAAATGGCAATCGTCTGGTTTTATAGCCGTCGCTATTTTACTAAAAGGGATACTGCCATCAGCATCGTTTTCAATAGGCTGTGGTTGCACAGACCCTAAAACAGCTGCTCCGCCACCCTCAAACTTATAATTGTGAGCATTTTGGCCACAAATGTATTCGTCACCTCGCTCACAATGCGCCATTATTGCAAGTAAATTGGCTTGTGTACCTGAGCTACAATAAAGAGCGGCTTTAAAGTTAAAACGCTTACACGCATAAGCTTCTAGCTGGTTAACGCTTTCATCATCGCCATATACATCGTCACCAACCGGTGCGTTGTACATAATATCGCGCATTTCTTTTGTTGGTTTTGTAACTGTATCAGAGCGAAAATCTATCATGATTGCCTTATCCTTTTTATTGTTTTTAATAAAATTGGTACTAAGCCAGCTCGCTACAAATTTGTTCACGAGTTTCTTTATCAAAGTAGCTCCATGCAATAAAGCGGCTAATTTTTTGACCTTGTGCCATATCAACTATTTTATATTGTGCTATTGGGTGGGCTTTTAATACTTCTTCAAGGGCTGCAATATTATCTTTTTTAGAGACTAACGACGTAAACCACAGTACTTGCTCTGCAAAGTCTTCGCTCTCTTTAATCATGTTAGAGATAAACTGTACTTCACCGCCTTCACACCATAATTCATTATTATGACCACCAAAGTTAAGTGTGCTACTGGGTGTTTTTCCTAGGTTTTTCCACTTGCGTTCACTGCCTTTACTCGCCTCTTCTTCGTTTGCATGAAACGGAGGGTTACAGAGCGTTAAATGGTATAGATCTTTTTGATTTATAACGCCTTTAAAAATATGTGATGCGTTTTTTTGTTGTTTTAGGATTATTTTTAAACCATTAAACTGAGCAATTTGCTTTGCTATTTTTACCGAAGCTGGATCAATATCAGTCCCTGTAAAATGCCACTTATATTCACTTGTACCAGTAAGCGGGTAAACTAAATTAGCGCCAGTACCAATATCAAGCACTTTAATTTGCTTACCTAAAGGTATTTGTTGTTGGTTATCATCACTTAATAAATCGGCTAAGTAATGAATGTAGTCAACACGCCCAGGTATAGGTGGGCATAAATTATGCTCAGGAATATCCCAAAAATCAATATTGTAGTGAGCTTTTAAAAGCCCTTGATTAAGTGTTTTAACGGCTTTGTTATCACTAAAATCAATGCTTTTAGTGCCTGCAGGTGTGGTTATAACAAAAGGCAGTAGAGCAGGGTGCTCTGTTGTTAATAAATCGAAGTCGTACCCATTTTTATGTAGGTTACGAGGGTGTAGTTTTGAACGTGTATTATTTTCTTTCATGGCTTCATTTTAACAACAGATATGATGTGGTGATTGTAACAAATGCTGATGAGTAAAGTGCAGACATTTCCTTTGGTATATTTAATATTACTGGTAGGATGAGTTGAAAATAATAAAAAGGAATAACTGTGGCAATTTCTCAGCAATCAATAATTATTAATTTAGACGCTCACCAAACACTTCATTTACGCCGTATTAGCGATGAAGGTCAGCAAGGGCCTATCGTATTTTTTATGCATGGAGCTGTAGAAAACGGTAAAATTTTTTACACGCACTCCAATAAAGGGCTCGCACCATTTTTAGCTGAGCATGGATATTGTTGTTATGTTGCTGATTTACGTGGTCGAGGTGATAGTAAACCAATTATTTCGAGCGAGTCAGAATATGGACAAACTGAGTCTATCCTAGAAGACATCCCTGCCTTTATTAAGCAAATAGAGTTGATTGAAGGCAAGAAGCCTGACTACTGGGTCGCTCACTCTTGGGGCGGGGTATTGATGAACAGCGCGTTTGCACGTTTTCCAGAATATATTAATGATGTAAAAGCGTGTGTGTATTTTGGCTCTAAGCGTTCTTTATTTAATAACCATCCTCAAAAATTATTACAAGCCAATTTAATTTGGTATTTTATGGCACCTTTACTTGCTAAAAAACACGGCTATTTAAATGCTAAAGGTTATAAGTGGGGAAGCGATAACGAAACTCAAAAGTCGCATTATCAAAGTATGCAATGGGCTAAAAAGAAGCCATGGATAGATTCTGATGATAATTTTGATTATGCAAAAGCGCTAAACAATCTGCATTTACCGCCAACGCTTCATATTGCTGCGGTAAAAGATAAAGCATTAGCGCAACCAATCGATATTCAAAAGTTTATGGACGAATCAGGGCCTGGCATTCAACAAATGCGAATTTACGGTCGTAAACACGGGCATAATTTTGATTACGATCATATTAATATGCTTACCCACCCAAGTGCGCGTGATGATCAATTTAAAGATTTACTTAATTGGTTTAAAGCACGTCCGATTAATTCTCATCAAGTAACTTTAAAAGAGGTGTTTTGTAACGCTCCCACTTAGCGATTGCGGCGTTATTAATAGGTTGGCGAATAGCATGTTTACTCAACGTGGTTACCGGTGTTTTTTGTTTATAAAACGCTAAGCAGCGCTCTTCAAAATGACAGTTTAAAAAACCAAGTAACTGCGTTAGCTGCTCTTTTGGGGTACTCACTAAATCTTCGTAACTGACATCATAAATTGGCATACCTTTAAAGGAGTGCCAATGGCTCATCAGTTTTTCATACACACTATGGTAAAGCTTAAACTCAGGTAGTGAGCAAAAATAAGGCTCGTTTTCAGCAAAGTAATTAGTGAAAATAGAAAACGCTGTAGCATTAAAATTACGACTTAAGTTTATAAATTTGGCATTTGGAAATAGGATATATATTAGTCCGAGCGACTGATAATTACTCGGCAGTTTATTTATTATAAAAGGTCTGATGGGCAATGCTGTTTTTAATGTTGTGATATAAAGCTCGCGGGCTTTTTTGATTAAGTCAGGCGTTAAATGCGCTAAACATTGCGGGTAAGCAACTCCCGTTTTTTGTTCGATAAAAGCAACCGCGTTATTACTAATACTCGTACTTTCTCCTAGGCTCGAAAACTGACTATGGCTTGCCAACATTTGCTCCAGGAGGGTAGAGCCACTACGAGGCATACCAATAATAAAGACAGGCGTAATATTACCTGTAAATTTTTTATCGGCAGAGGCAATAAATTCCTCGGTGTTGTATTTTATTATTTCATCGTAAAAAGGGATTAAATCTTTAGTGCTAAATTCACTTAATTTTTTTTGTAATTTATTCGCCAATATAAAATAATTAAATGCTTGCTCGGTATCTTCAAGTGCATCGTAACTGTTTGCTAATGCGTAGTAACACACCATTTTTAAACGTAAATTGCTCGTTTGAGTTAGTAAGTGGTGCAAATTACTTACATAATTATGCTCTTTATCAAACCGGCCTAACTGCACAAGTTCAAATAAAATATAAGCTGTTACAGGGTATACTCCAATACTGAGTGCATGAGCAAAGGTTGTATGGGCTTTATCTAACTCGCCATGTGTTAAATAGTGCTGTGCTAAATAATAATGAGGTTCTGGGTTATGACTTGCTAATTTTTTTGCGTATTCGAGCACCGTTAACGCATCGTTTGGTGAATTAACACCGTTAAATGCATCAGCAAGGGCATGTAATGGTTCAAGCATATGAGGCATGCGCTCACACGCTTTTTGGAGTAAGTACACGGCAGCGTCATAACGCTCTAATCGTAGGGCAATTCTGCCTAAGCCAAATAAAGCTTCACCATTTTCGGGATTACTATTTAATAGCGTTTTAAAATGAAACTCAGCTTCTTTGAGTTTATTTTGTTGCAGTAGTTGGTTGGCTTTATTAAGTAGCATAGTTATACCAATTTTATTAAAAAAATAATCATTCTATCGCATTAAATAGCGTACTCACTGCGTTAAAAATTATTCATATAGAGCAACTATATATCATAGTTTTCGCCTTGTTATTACGCTATTTTCTGAGCGCTATAATAGAACACTTATTCAATGCAATTGGTATTGTTCATTATTATTTTTATTAACTATAAAATTAAAAAGGCGAAATGTCTTTAACATTTCGCCTTTGGTTCTTCATGAAAATAGTTTAGAAAGTATATGTTGCTTTAGCGTAGTAAAAGCCACCGTTAATACCAAACGGAGATGTCTCGTAGAACTGACCACCCCAGTTATTGTTAGGCGTATCAATTCTATCAGCAAAATCTAGCTTTTCAGCGTCTTGGTCAAATATGTTTTGAGCGCCTACAGAGAAGCTAACAGATTCATTTAAGAAGTAAGTTACTTCAGCATCAATAGTGACTGCAGCATCAGCTGTTTTAGCTGTTGCATCATAATCAACGTGAACACCTTGGTATTCGCCGTAGTAGTTTGCACGAGCGAATGCAGAAACTGATTCCCATTGTTGAGACAATGTGAACGTTGCACGATGATTAGGTAAATCTTCTTCTAAGCGTTTAACTTTAAACGCACCTGTAATCTCACTAAATTGAGTTACTTCAGTATCATTCCAGTTATAAGCAAGGCTAAATGTAGAGCTACCGCCCATTAGTTCAGCAGTATAGTTTGCGACTAAATCGATACCTTGTGTTGTTGTATCAAAGTCATTTGTAAAAAAGCTTACTTGAGCAAGACCTTGTACATTAGGAACTCCAGCCGCTGCAAGTGTATCTTTATCTGCTTGGCTTAAGTTGATTTTATCTGATTGGCTAATACGGTCATCTACTTGGATGTTGTAGTAATCAAGCGTTAAAAATAACTCGCCGATTGTGTATACAGCACCAAGTGTATAACTTTGCGATTCTTCCGGCTCAAGCTCTGTACCACCTAATTGCACTGCAATTGGGTTTGTTGGTGGAAGAAGCGCTGAGTCTTGTAATACGCCGCTGTCTAAGCTTGTTTGTACGTTACTTACGTTAGCTTGACCAACTGTAGGTGCACGGAAACCGCTACTTACAGAACCACGAATGTTTAAATCTTCGGTTAAATGGTATTGAGCCATTACTTTGTAGTTAGTTGTAGTACCAAAGCTGTCGTAGTCTTCAAATCGAAGTGCTACGCCCATTAAGAAATCTTCAGTAAATGGTGCTTCAACATCAACATATGCTGCATAGTTACGACGAGAAAACTCACCTGCTTGTGATGGTTTAAAACCAGGGAAGCCGTTAGAGCCAATACCAAAACCTTGTTCTGTTAAAGGGCCTGCTGTGTAAGATTCTTCATCACCAGAAATGATAGTGAATGTTTCTTCATGCCATTCAAAACCACCGGCAATATTTACATCATAAGCTAAACCAAAGTCGACACCCTTTGATAAATCAAAGTTAAAGTTTTTCTCTAGTTGCTCATATTTACCTGGGCTGAAATCACGTGGTGTATCTGCACCTAAAGAGGCATTAACCGTATCGTAAATAAAGTAACGTGATTCATTTAAACCCACAGTACCGCTTAAGTCATAGTAAGTATCTTTTAAGAAGCCACCAGTGAATCGCCCTTTAGTACCGATAGTTAAAGAAGTATCAGTAATGTTGCCGCCAAAGTTAGGTGTAAAACCACCTGGAAGCGACTCGTTAAATGCAAAACAATCTGGGTTGTTCGCTACACCATTTATGTAAGCTGGATCATCTAGTACGTTGCCATCTGTTATTGCAATAGTAGGACAGTTAGCGCTCATATCAGGTGTTAAATCTGCAACAAGCAGTGTTTCGCCACCATCATTTGAGTAAACGCCAGAACGTGTTTGCGGGTTACGGTAATAAAAGCCGCCGCGTACATCACGTTCAGAGTAATTACCAAACATGTAAAATTCAGAATCGTTTGTTAGCTCTAAACCCACGTTACCAAAAATTGTAATATCGTCATCTACTTCTGGTGCGCCCCATACTTGTGCAAGAGAAGATACATCAGGAACACCGGCAGCTGAAAGTGCTGCGGCATCGGCACGTTGAACTGAGCGGCTTGTTGCATCAGCTGTTTTATATTGAAAGCTTAAATTAGCAAAGCCATTGTCGGTAAACGGTAAACCCACGTTACCCGACACTTGTGTTGTATCGCCGTCACCTTCATAAAATTGACCATGGCGGATTTCTAATTTACCACCTTCAGAAGCGTCTTTTAGTTGGAAGTTCATTACACCGGCGATTGCGTCAGAACCATACTGTGCAGCCGCGCCATCACGAAGTACTTCTACTTGTTTAATAGCAATGCTTGGAATAACTGAAATATCTGCGCCTTGCGCGCCATCGTTAATACCACCGCCTAAAAATGCAATTACAGAAGCACGATGACGACGTTTGCCGTTTAAAAGAACCAATGTGCTGTCTGATGGTAAACCACGTAAGTTAGCTGGGCGAACAAGAGAGGCCGCATCGCTAATAGGATTTTGATGTACGTTAAAAGATGGCACTGCACCTTTTAAGAGCTCAAGCATGTCGGTATTGCCAGATCTTTCTAATTCTTCGCCACCAATAATATCGATTGGAACTGGTGAGTCACCGATTGAACGTGGAGCTGAGCGCGTACCTACTACGGCAATTTTCTCTACGTTTTTATTTACTTTAGTTTGCTGTTGCTCGTCTGCTGCAATAGCAGAACCCGAAAAAAACAACCCTGCAGTGGTTGTAGCTAAAGCAAATTTGATTGCTTGGTTTAGCGCATTATTTTTTAATTTCATTCTAATTTTCCCCAGTTAGAATAATTCTTATTTTTGATGCTAATTTCACATCATTTATTTTTAACTTAATTTTTTGTTTCACATAAGTTTGAGGGTTTAGCTCAAAAGCCTAATCAATTAAGCTTACTTTTTGTGAAGTCCTATTTACAGACTATAGGTAAAAAACGGGAAGGGCAATTGCTAATTAACCATTTGATAACAAAAAGATTCAATTTAAGAAAAAATGCAACAATGGTGCAAAGTAAAGCTAAAATGAACTAAATAAGTGCAAATAGGGTTGTTGAGAGGAAAATTAATGCGTTATCAGTATTTAAATGTTATTTATTTGTTTCTTTTTGGTGGGGTTTTCAATGTTTTGTGCGCATCGCCAAGTTGCTAATTTTTCTTTATATTCATCCCACACGCAGGGGCAGCAACTGCCACCACCACAACATTCATCAGATTTTGGTTTTTCAGGTTTTTGCGGTAGTTGGTTTGTCATATTCAGTGTTGTTGTATGTATTTAATACTAATTTGGTGCAAAGGATAAGTTAAAGGATGTTGTAAGTAAATTATTCTTTGTGAACCCGTGCTGCTGTGTGAAAATAAAAGTTATGCGATTATATAAAGTTATTCACCGTGCACCTTGGCGGGTAGTTAAAATTAGTAAGAAACGCCAACAGCTGCGTTTTCGCCGTGCTATGGTGGCGCTTAAAATTGCACTTGCGCAAGAAAAACAAGAAACCAAAGAAATGCTCTCTATTTATAGGCGCTACACTCAAGGTCAAACAAGTAAAGAGGAGTTAAAACGCGCTAATGAACAGTTTGTTGATATTTTAAAAGGGTTAGGGCTCGGTGTGTTTGCAGTATTACCTTTTGCCCCGCTTACAATTCCTTTAGTTGTTAAATTAGGGAGTTTAGTGGGAGTTGATGTACTGCCAAGTTCGTTTAATATGAACAAATCGATTAAAGAACTTGATGCTAAAATAGATCAAGAAAATCAAAAGCAAGAATCCAAAAATAGCTTAAAAAAGTAGTTAAAATCCCTTCAAATTAGCGATACCTTTTAGGTGCGCTTATTGATATGCTCTTAAGTACCATTTTTATATTATATGAGCTTTTTAATGAGTGCATTACTACGTCATACATCTTCTGGTATTCCTTTATCTTTTATTCTTAAAAACGAATTATCTGACTGGCAAGCACAGCAGCCTGCATTTATACAAAATTGGTTAACTAATACAGGTTTCGAAAAGCAAGGTGTTGCTTTAATCCCTGATGCTAAAACGGGCGAGTTAAGCCAGGTATTTTGTTTAATGCAAAGTAGCGATGATTTTTGGGCTGCGGGTAATTTAGCAAATACACTTCCTACTGGTACTTATCAAATTCAAGGCGAGAGCGCTTTTGTAGAGCAAGTTGCTTTAGGATTTGTGCTTGGTGGTTACGAATTTAGTGAATATAAAGAAAAGCCAACAGCAAAAGCGCAATTAGCCATTAGCGATAAAGCGTTGTTTGAGCGTATTAGCCAACAAGCAGATGCCATTACACTTGCACGTGATTTAGTTAATACTCCAGCGGTAGATATGATGCCGCAACATTTATCGCAAGTAATGGAAGATTTAGCTGCAACTTACAACGGCGAATTTTCACAGTGGATTGGCGATGAGTTACTAGAGCAAAACTACCCGACTATTCACATGGTGGGTCGTGCAAGCGAAAATAAACCGCGTTTACTCGATTTAAAATGGGGTGCAACAGATGCTCCATTAATTACACTAGTAGGTAAGGGCGTATGTTTTGACTCAGGCGGACTTGATTTAAAACCAAGCTCTGGCATGCGTAACATGAAAAAAGACATGGGCGGCGCCGCGCATGTAATTGCACTAGCACAGCTTATTATGGCAGCTAACTTACCAATTAGATTACGAGTGCTTGTACCTGCTGTTGAAAATGCAGTATCGCGCAATGCATTTCGCCCTGGCGATGTTGTTAAAACACGCAAAGGCATTATGGTCGAAATTGATAATACAGACGCAGAAGGGCGCTTAGTATTGTGTGATGCATTAAGCGAAGCACAAAACGATAATCCTGAGCTAATTATTGATTTTGCTACCCTTACGGGTGCATGTCGTGTTGCGTTAGGCACGGAGCTTCCGGGCTTTTTCTCAACAGAGCGCGATGTAGCAAACGGTATTATTGATGCAGGTTTAAGTGTCCATGATCCCGTTTGGCAACTTCCGTTGTTTGAGCAATATAAAAGCTTACTAAAAAGTGATGTAGCCGATATGGCAAACTGCGCAAGTACACCGTTTGGTGGTGCTATTACTGCAGCGCTTTACTTAAAAGAATTTGTTGAGCCAACAACACCGTGGGTACACTTTGATGTAATGGCGTGGAACTTACGTGCATTACCAGGTCGTCCAACGGGTGGTGAAGCATTAGGTATTCGTGCTGTATTTAACTACTTACAAAATCGTTTTAATAAATAAGTTTTTGATTCAATAGTAAGAACTTGAGCTTATGAGTTTTAAACCTCATAAAGCTCAAGTGGCAAGTTATCTGGATCGGCAAAAAAGGTAAACTTTTTGCCGGTTATTTCATCCACTCTAATATCCTCAACGTTTACTTCGCACGACTCTAAATACGTTTTTGCAATCTGTACATCCGCTACCTTAAAAGCTAAATGTCTTAAGCCTTGTGCTTCGGGATAGCTTGGTCTTGCGGGCGCTCCATCAAACGAAAATAGCTCTATTTGGCTACCATCGGGCATGGCTAAATCTAACTTATATGAATTACGATCAGCTCTAAAGTGCTCATTAATAACGTTAAGTTTAAGTACATTGCTATAAAAGTGTTTAGAGCGTGCATAGTCACTACAAATAATAGCAGCGTGGTGAATACCTAAAAGTTTCAAATTTAATTCCTTAAAAAGCAAAAACGCACTTAATTAAGTGCGTTTTATATGTGACTTATTACATGTTGTGTTAGCTGGGCTGCGCTTCTTTACATGCTTTAACGGCCGGTGCTACAAGTTCTAAACCGGTTTTATTACATGGCGGTAAAGCGGCATCGCTTACACTAATAGGCGTTACGCGTTCGCCCCATTTTATGTAACTTGCAGCCCACGTAAGGCCTGCACCAAATGCAGCAGACATAATGTTTGAATGCGGTTTAATTAACCCTTGCTCAACGGCTTCACATAACGCAATAGCAATCGTAGCAGCAGAGGTATTACCATACTCACCAATGTTAACCATTACTTTTTCGTCAGGTACTTTTAAACGATGCTGAATAGCTTGAATAATACGTAAGTTAGCTTGGTGTGGAACGAGTACATTAATGTCATCAAGGCTCAAATCGGCTTGTTTAAGTACATCGTCGCACGCTTCGCTCATGCCTTTAACAGCACGTTTGAAAATTTCACGACCTTCAAATAATAAATCAGATGGTCCAATTGGCTCATATTTATTTAAATCACTACCAAAGTTAGTGATGTGTAAAATATCGCGGTCTTCACTGTCACAACCAGTTTTGGTTGCTAGTAAACCAGCTGGCGTATCTGCCGCTTCAAGTACTACTGCACCAGCGCCATCGCCAAATAAAACAGCGCTATCGCGACGTGCCCAGTTTACGTACCAGGTCATACGCTCAGCGGCAATGACCACTGCTTTTTTGATCATACCCGCTTGAATTTGTGCTGTAGCAGCTTGCAATGCATATAAAAAGCCCGAACATGCCGCGTTTGTATCCATTGCGGCAGCGCCTGTTGCACCAATGTTTTTTTGCACTTGTGAGGCGGTATTTGCCACAACAGTAGAAGGTGTACAGGTTGCTAATATTACTAAATCAATATCTTTAGGATCAACGCCTGCGCACGCAATAGCATGCTTAGCAGCAACGGTTGCCAGCTCGGCGGTACTTACATGGCTCACTCGGCGAGATTTAATGCCTGTACGCGAGGTTATCCACTCGTCGGTGGTATCAACTATTTCACTAATTTCATCGTTGCTAATGCTTGCTGGTGGAATGCATTTACCCCAACCAGTGATATGTGCGTAAGGCATAGTATGTTCTCTTAAGGTGGTCTGACATGTATTACTAATGGATGAGTTATACCAAAAAACGGCTTTCAAGACTAGTTTATAGCATGCTTTGTGTCGTAAATATTCGCAATTACAGGTTATTTAAGGTAATGCTAGTATAAAAAAGGAGCAAGTATGAAAACAACACTAATAACAACATTCACTGCAATAACGCTGGCATTAATAGCAAATGGGGCTTTTGCTCAACAGCATAAAATTATTTATGCGGGCAGTTTACTTGCATCCGAGGATCAAAAAGTAAAAACAGAGCAAACGTTAGTCATAACAGATAATACAATAACAGCCATTAAAAACGGCTACCTCACAAAAGCAGAACTTAACCTACCTGATGCCGATATTATAAATCTTAAAAATCAATTTGTAATGCCTGGTCTTATTGATATGCATGTTCACGTTACGTTTGAGCGCGATGCTAAAGCAAACCCTCACCGCTGGGCAACAGAATATGATGCCGATTATGCTTTGCGCTCAATTAAATATTTACAACGTACGCTCAATGCGGGTTTTACATCAGTGCGAGATTTAGGTAGCGATCACAAAGTTATATTTCCGCTAAAACGTGCTATTGAGCGAAATGATATTAACGGCCCTCGCATTTTTGCAGCGGGTAATACAATATCGCCTACCGGTGGACACGCAGATATGCACGGTTATCGAAAAGATATTACAGATGCGGTTACAGGCGGGATTGGTATATGTAATGGCGCGGATGATTGTAGCCGTGCGGTACGCGAGGTAATTAAAAGTGGCGCTGATGTAATTAAAATTACTGCCACGGGTGGAGTACTAAGTAATACCGCTGCTGGTGTTAACCAACAACTTACAGATGCAGAGCTGATTGCAATTGTTGATACTGCTCATCACTTGGGGCGTAAAGTTACAGCGCATGCACACGGTACACAAGGTATAAAAGCGGCCTTAAAAGCCGGTGTAGATTCTATTGAGCATGGCTCTTATTTAGATAAAGAGGCAATAAAGTTATTTAAAAAAACGGGAGCTTATTTAGTACCGACGCTTTTAGCGGGTGCAACGGTAAGTGAAGAGGTGCTTACAAATCCAAATATGCCACCGGCAATAGCCGACAAAGTGCGTGAAGTTACTCCAAAAATGCAGGCTTCGTTTAAACTTGCAATGAAAAACAAGGTTAATATAGCTTTTGGAACAGACTCTGGGGTGTCGCGTCATGGGCTCAATGCTAACGAATTTAGTTTAATGGTAAACAATGGTATGAGCGAAGCCCAAGCTATTAAATCAGCAACCATACATGCAGCTAAACTGCTGGGGCAAAGCGCACTCATTGGCGACTTGAGTGTTGGTAAACAAGCAGATATTATCAGTGTGAATGGCTCACCGCTTAAAAATATCGACGTACTTAAAAACGTGCAATTTGTTATGAAAGCCGGGCAAGTTTATAAACAATAGGGAAGGTTATGAGCAGCAAAATAAAAGTGTCGTTGTTTAATCATTTGATTGACGCTGAGCGCCAGTTACTAGACCCAGAAGTTCGCCAATCTGAGCGCGCATTAGATGCTTTACTCGATGATGAATTTATCGAAATTGCTGCCAACGGCACTACATTTAATAAATACCAAGTACTTACCCGCTTACCTACCGAGGTTGTGCCACAGTTTTATAATCAGCATTTTAAGGGCCGAATGCTGAGCGATGATGTAGTGCAACTTAGTTATCAAGCAGCTTATAGGCGCTCTGCTCGCAGTGAATTTAATTATTCATTGCGTATGTCGCTTTGGCGCCAAACTAGTGGGCAATGGCAAATGGTGTTTCACCAAGGAACGCCTTGTGCTCCGTTTTCAATTTCGATGGATGATGATTAAAAACCATATAACCGTTAAAATAACCTTATTAAACATTTGATTGGGCAATTACCTCTTGTTAATGCGTACCGACCCCACCATTAGTCGACTATTAATGCTGCGAAGCGGCGCTATTGCGGTGCAATTAATTGCTGTGCTTAGCGTTTATTTTTTACTAGAACATCAAATTGCATTACTGCCTTTACTGATTGTTATTGCCGTTGAGGCTGTGTTTCAGCTTATTAGCCTATTTGCTTATCGTAATGTGAGCCAGGCTAAACCTTTGGGTATGTTGATGCAGTTAACCGCTGATGTATTATTTTTAACGGTTTTACTCTCGCTAAGCGGTGGTGCAACCAATGCATTTGTATCACTGTTATTGCTGCCAATAATGATAGCCGCTGTTACGCTGCGAGAAAAAGGATTAGCTTATATTGCGGTATTAGCCATTGCCGCATACAGTTTTTTACTGATAAAGATGCCCGATCACAGTATGCATCAAATGAATATGAGTGGTCACTTTATTGGTATGTGGGTTAATTTTGTTTTAAGTGCTAGCGTAATCGCATTAGTGATTGGCGCAATGAGCAGGGCACTTAAAGAGCGAGAGCGTATTATTGCTAACGTGCGTGAAAAACAATTGCGTAATGAGCAGCTTGTTACTCTTGATGGCGCTGCTGCGCAAATAACCCATCAACTAGCGACCCCAATTGCAAATTTACAGTTACTGTTTGAAGAGTTATTAGAGGATCAACCAAACAATCCTATTGTTAAGCACATGCAAGCGCCGCTTACTCAGTGCAGTACACAACTTAACGACTTTAGAAAACTCTCGGAGCAGTTACGCCTTAAAAATTCACAAGAGCATGTAACGGTAAAGCAACTGCAAACACAAATTACAGACACACTTTTACTGCAATACCCTGATCAGCAAATTAAATGGATTACGGCACCAATTGCGGCAACGCTATTGAGTGATGCGATGTTATTGCCCGCTATTTTAAATTTATTGCAAAATGCCGCGCTCGCTAATCAAAAACAAGGTCAAACCCAGTTAGAGCTGAGTTGGCAGCAAGATAACTTACATAGCGAATGCGTTTACTTGCTAATTCGTGATTTTGGCCCTGGCTTTTCGTCATCTCAGTTAGCAGAGCTGGGCGGGCAACTTATGCCAAGCGATCAAGGAATGGGGCTTGCTGTGCTTTTATCAAACGTTACTTTTGAGCGTTTAAATGGCTCGCTTACCTTGTTTAACCATGCAGATGGCGGCGCTGTCGCCAAAGTTAAACTCGCTATTGTAAACACTGAGAATAACGCCTCATGAAGTTACTTATAATTGAAGACGACATTAATTTAGCCTGCACACTGGCAAGGCGCTTAACTAAACAAGGCTTTACCTGCGAGGTGGCGCATAATCAAAGTGATGCGTTACTTACCGCGCGTAAACTATTGCCCGACTTTGTTTTATTAGACATGAAACTAGGTGACGATAACGGACTTGCACTCATAAAGCCGCTGCGTAGTTTGCTCCCCCAAGCTCATATTGTTTTACTAACCGGGTTTGCAAGTATAGCAACCGCAGTAGAGGCAATGCGTTTAGGCGCAAACGATTACCTTACTAAACCGGTTGATATGGCAACTTTATTAAAAGCGCTTAACACCGAGCCTGTGGCATCGGCATCGAATGTTATTGGTGATGCGGTTATGTCGCCGGAGCGCTTAGAGTGGGAGCATATTCAACAAGTACTGCACAGTAATAATGGCAATGTGTCGGTTACCGCAAGGCAACTTAATATGCATAGACGTACTTTGCAGCGCAAGTTACAAAAAAAGCCGGTGCAGCAGTAATTTAGTACTTAATTTAAGGAAAGTGTTATGAGCGATGATGCAGTGACAATAATGCAAAATCAAAAAATTATATTATTTGATGCGCAATGTAAGCTGTGCAGCGCGTGGTGTAATTTTATTATTAACAATGATGCCAATACCATTTTTAGATTATGTAGTGTGCAATCTCCAAAAGGAGAACTGTTGTTAGCACACTTTGGTTTTTCAACAATTGAATATGCCTCAATGGTTTACCTAGAAAACGGTAAAGCGTATACGCAAAGCCATGCTTTTTTTAACGTTGTTAAGCAGCTAGGTTACCCATACAAACTAGCAAACGTATTGAGTGTTTTTCCAAATAGACTTAATAATTGGTTATACGATAGGGTTGCTTTAAATAGGTATTCGTTATTTGGAAAATATCAGTATTGTAGAATACCTAACCCAGATGATGCCAAACATTATTTAACCTGAACGCAGGTAAAGAAATTTACTAATGTTTTGAATCATAGTGCTCCATTAGACAAATACTTTAAGCAGTGGAATAACCGCAATGATGCAATATAAGCTGCTTATGCATCGGTCAGCTGTTAGGGTTTTTTTTTCTTGCCTTTGGTTGATTACTGCTAATCTTGAGGTATTAATTTATACAAATTGATAGGTTATAAAATGGCTAGGCCTCTCAGGTTAGAGTGTACGGATGCGTTATAGGGCTATCCTCCCCGAAAATTAATAGAAGCCAAATGTATAATTTTTCTTATTGTAAACATAGGAGGAAAATATGAAAAAATTTATATCTATGTCTAAATTGTTATTTTTAATAGTAGCTGTTTTTTCTGTAAAAGCATTTCCTTTACAGGAAAATATTGAATGTAAAAAAGTATCATGGGGTCAACTGTTTAAGAATCAAAGTGAGCTGATTGGAACTAAAGTGTGCTTAGTTGGATATTATGGACACCTTGATTTTTATGAAGATCGTGCAGCTTTAGAGAATATGTCAAAGCAATACTTAGTATTCCCATTTTACGGTGATGTAACGGAGGGGTTTGTTAAGCGTTGTAGCAATATAATGCTTTTAGTGGAGGGCGTTATTTCCAGCCATGAAAAAAGTAAAGCACCACGAATAAGGAAAGTAACTAGGTTAAGCCCATTCTCAGACCCTGAATATAGCTGCTTAGATCAAATATCAGGTTTCGTGAATTAAAGTGTACTATTGAGTGTTGCCAATTATTAGATTGGTTAGCTATAAGTAGATGCTAGGTTTAGGTGGCTGTGTTAAAATCGCCGCGTTTAATTTTAGCTAACGGTATAAAAGGCTTTTTTAATGGCAAACACAGCACATGCACTTCACATTTTGGTTAAGCACAAAGAAATTGCAGAAGATATTATTAAGCAATTGGGTAAAGGTGCAAAGTTTCAAACCTTAGCTAAAAAGTATTCATCATGCCCATCGGGTAAAAAAGGCGGGGATTTAGGTGAATTTGGACGCGGGCAAATGGTCCCACAGTTTGACAAAATTGCATTTAAAGGTGCAATTTTAGAACCCCACCTAGTTAAAACAAAATTCGGCTGGCATGTTATTAAAGTGCTTTATCGTACTTAGTTTACTTTTAAGTAAGAAGTAACCTTCGCTATATAGAAAAAGGCTGCAATGTGCAGCCTGTTTTAGTTAGTTATTATTTTGCTAAATTAAAATCTATAGTCATTTCTAAATTCTCATCAACTACCGCAATACCATTAACTACTTTAGGTGCGTAACGCCATTTAGAAAGAGAGCGAATCGCTGCTTTATCAAAAATTTTCACAGGCTCAGCTTTAATCACTTTAATATTAATGGGCTTACCAGATGTATTTACATCAAAAGACATTGTCACACTACCTTCAATTTTTTCACGGACACTTTTAATTGGATACACCGGAGGATTGGGCATTATTAGCGTAGAGTGAGGGTTATCAGGTAGAGGTGTTGTCGAACATGCGGTTAAAAGAAACAGTGAAGTTAATGTTGTAATTATATATTTCATTATAAATCCCTTTATAGCTATTGTTATCGATTTGTTAAATGTAGTTTCTATAATGACACCAAAAGAGATCTAAGGTAAATAACAACTTTGTATTATTTTGAACTGATAAATATATAAGAAAGGCTGCAATGTGCAGCCTTTTTTAAGTATTAAACAACAATTTTACTCGTTAAGCGTCTTGCTTGGCTTCTTCTTCACTAATTTGTTTTAGTGCTTGAATGAATGAGTCGCTTGGTTGTCCGCCAGTGAGTGCATATTTATCGTTTATGATAAATGTAGGGACAGAAGTAATACCCATCTGTTTAAAGTTGTCTTGCTCTTGGCGTACGTCTTGTACGTATTTGTCTGAATGTAGAATACCGCGCGCAGTTTCTTTATCAAGACCCACTTTTTCAACAACGTCGAGCAGTGCTTCTTCTTGATTTAAGTATTTTAAATCTGTGAAGTGTGCTTCAAAAAAGGCGAGTTTTAACTCGGTTTGCTTACCTTCTTCACGTGCCCACATTAATAAACGATGTAAATCAAAGCTGTTGATCATGATGCGTTTGCCATCAAAATTAAAGGTAAACCCAGCACGCTTTCCTGCTTCGAACATGTTTTTACGATTTTCGTCGCCTTGTTCTTCACTTAGGTTGTACTTTTGCATTAAATGTTCGTTTAAGTCTTGACCTTCAATTGGCATATCTGGATTTAGTTCAAAAGGATGCCACGTAATATCTGCGCTCATTTCGTCTTTAAGTTGCTCTAGTGCAGTTTCTAGGTTTTTATAACCCACTACACACCAAGGGCACATTACGTCTGAAACGATATCAATTTTAAAGTTTTTCATATTGAAAATAATAGGGTCAGGTCTTTCTTCTTGCGTTTTGTAGTAAAAGGCAAGATACAAGACCTGACCCTGCTGGTGTGCACGATTAATTACAGAAATAGAATCATATTTAGATTTTGCTTATAAACATAAAATTCAAATACCTCATGGAAGAGCTGGTGCACCAGGGCTTCATGCTGAAGTTCGATCAGTAAATAAAATATTAAAAGAGAACCCCACAGTTAGTTTTTCAGATATTTCGATTGCAACTGTGAGGTTAAAAGGCGATGACGCAGGAACAAATTTCCCTGCTTGTATGAATTGTTCTGGTATATTACAAAAGTTTGAAATTCTTACAGGAAGAGTTGATTAATGAAATGTGAAGCTCCACCACTTGTTGTGTTTGATGCGCTAGTGAATAAAGATAATACCTACTTTTTCAAAGGAGCGCCCTTTACGGGCGTGGCTATTTTCGCTGAAAGGGGGATTGTTGTTAGCAAAAAGCAATTTTTTAATGGTCAAATATTGGGTGATTACGATTTTCCTTTTATAGACATTAAAGGGCTTGAGCTTTTAGATGCAGCCATTGATCAAGAATGGGATGGAAATTTTCAGCTTGTTCACAAAGGCAAACCTTTCAATGGTGTTGTATATGAGACGGCTTACGGTTGGGTGTGTGATGTACGCTGCATCGTTAATGGATGGATTGCTGATGCAATAGCACAACACTTTCAAAAACATGATTGCTACTCTGAATTATTTTATGACGTTGGCCCTATTCAGTATGAATATGAATGGAATGAGCCTACAGTGTTATCTTATTATGAAGCTAGGTTTCAATCAGAGGATAAAAGAAGTTTAAAGTTAGCTTTTAGTAAAGAAAACAGGCTTCGTGGTATATATATCTATAAAAGTATTGACGATATTTTTTGTTTGAATGCTGCTGTTGATAATTCACCGCTAAAAATTACTAGCTTTAACGATATAAAAAAATTGCCTTCTGATAATGTTATAGAGCTTAGCTTACAAGACGTAACGGATATAAAATTTACAGAATTACTGCCGTCGCTGTTAGAATTCCCAGTTAATACGCTTTTTGTCTCAAATATTAGCAGGAATATTTTATATGGGCTTAACAAACATGCTTGGCTGGAGCTAGAAGAGCTAAGCTTTCACCATTTAGTTAATTTAACGCTAGATGAAGTCATTGCTTTTCGAAATGATAATTTTAAGAAGGTAAATATTTCATACGAAAATAAAACTTACTAATGAGTATGTGAGACTTATGGTTTTTCATAAGTCTTTTCTCTATGTTCTTTTAAAGTTTTATTAACCAATTGGTCTGCTTGGCGAGTGGTTTCTGGGAGTCGATATCTAGACGCTAGTTTTAATATCCACTCAACTGCAGTATCTAGTGATACTTTATGGTCAATGGATACATAAACAGGTTTGATATTATCTTGCGTACGTAGCACTTTGCCAATAATCTTGTTGTCATCTATTAAATCAGACGTTGCGCCACGGTGTTTTGCAAGTTCTTTAAACTCACCTAATAACTTGCTCTTGCCACAGCCTATGGTCGGGATATCTAAGGTGACACCTAAGATACAAGACCTGACCCTGCTGGTTCATTATTATACAGTCACTGCTCAATCACCAAATGATGCAGGATCAACTCAGGATTGGGTAAAGAGTAATCCAACACCAGGCAACCCTGATCCGGCTTGACCAGAAGGTACTCCTAATGATGCTACGCCAGTCATAGGAGGGATCTCTCCTGTTGAATCTTTTATTACAACTAACCAAGTTACAGGAAGTTCTGTGGTCGTCAATGTTACACTTCCAGGGCATCCTTTACATCCTGGAATTGTGGTACGTCAAGTGACCCCAAATGGTAATGGAACATCAACGATTACAAATTATGGTGAAGGTATTGGATGGCTTCAAAAAAATAAATGGTATACACCGGATAAAACAATAAATGGCGTTTGGACTATTCAAAAGTCTAGTAACTAAGCAGAGGGTATTATCATGAAGTTATTTGCTGCATTTTTAATTGCACCGCTAACCTGTAGTATTGCAATATTAATTTGTTCGATACTCTGTAACGGTAGTGGGGGGATTTGGTTATTTAGTTTCATTACTGCCATTGCTTATTCACTAACTATAACTGTCGGTTTACCAGTTTATTTTTTAATGAAAAAACGGAATAAAACGTCATTAGTAGCATACCTCAATGTTGGTGCGGGTATATCAATTCTGCCGATTGGTTATTTTATTCTAATCCCTATTCTTAACACAGTCACAATTGACGATTCAGGGTTATTACCACGAATACTTCAAATTGTTATTATCTTATTTTCGTGTCTTTTAACCACGGCTTCGTTTTGGTTGATTGCTCGGCCTGATAAAATGAATAGGGTCAGAAAAATGAATAGAATAAAAGAATAGGGTCAGGTCCTGAGCATGTTGATGAATTTAGAGCGCCTTATGTGAACAAGCTTTTCTTGCCTTATTTGGATGTGTGGGTAGCGCTTTTATCAAACGATGAAGCTCATTATAAACGGGCAATCTATAAGGCTATTGAATTACATTATACATTCTACAATGATCCACCAGAGGGCGCAGTTACGTGGAAAGGCGATGTAGCTCTGCTAATAAGCGCAGTGGCTAGCCTTGCCTATGATAAACATGGTTGGCAAGTGCCCGACACTCCCTACCTTCCAAAGTCGCTGTTTTATAAAGAGTTTGAATATGCTTAAATCAGCCTCGTTTGGCTACGAGTTGATTGTATAAGGCGGATTGCGGTGTATAACCATTTATTTAAACTAGGCTAAGAGGCTGCATATTGCAGCCTTTATTTTTTCCTAGCTAACTAAGCGTCTTGCTTGGCTTCTTCTTCACTAATTTGTTTTAGTGCTTGAATGAATGAGTCGCTTGGTTGTCCGCCAGTAAGTGCATATTTATCGTTTATGATAAACGTAGGTACTGACGTAATACCCATCTGTTTAAAGTTGTCTTGCTCTTGGCGTACGTCTTGTACGTATTTGTCTGAATGTAGAATACCGCGCGCAGTTTCTTTATCAAGACCTACTTTTTCAACAACGTCGAGCAGTGCTTCTTCTTGATTTAAGTATTTTAAATCAGTGAAGTGCGCTTCAAAAAAAGCAAGTTTTAACTGTGTTTGCTTACCTTCTTCACGTGCCCACATTAATAAACGATGCAAATCAAAGCTGTTGATCATGATGCGTTTGCCATCAAAATTAAAGGTAAACCCAGCACGCTGACCGGCTTCGAACATGTTTTTACGATTTTCGTCGCCTTGCTCTTCACTTAGGTTGTACTTTTGCATTAAGTGTTCGTTTAAGTCTTGACCTTCAATTGGCATATCTGGGTTTAGTTCAAAAGGATGCCACGTAATATCTGCGCTCATTTCGTCTTTAAGTTGCTCTAGTGCAGTTTCTAGGTTTTTATAACCCACTACACACCAAGGGCACATTACGTCTGAAACGATATCAATTTTAAAGTTTTTCATATTTATCCTTTTGAGGATTGCTTTGGTATAACAGGGGATATTGGGATGAACTGCACTTTATCAATACCAAACTAAAAAGAGCAGCTAAACAGCTGCTCTTGAAGGTATTCAGTTTTAAGCGTTAAGCCCAAATGGGTCGTCAATGCTATGGCTAGGCTCTGTAAACCAATGAGGGCCGTTGTCGGTCATGTAAAAATGATCTTCTAAACGTACGCCAAATTCATCAGGTATAACTAACATTGGCTCGTTACTAAAGCACATGCCTGGGGCAAGTGGGGTTTTATCACCGCCAACTAAGTATGGCCATTCGTGAATGTCTAGCCCAATGCCGTGGCCAGTTCGATGCGGGCAACCCGGTGTTTGGTACTGCGGACCTAGACCTTGCGCCGCTAAATAAGTACGTGCGCCAGCGTCTACGTCTTCGCAGGTAGCACCGATTTTAGCGGCATTAAATGCCGCCATTTGCGCTGCTTTTTCATGATCCCAAAACATTCGTTGGCGTATGGTTGGTTCGCCAAATACATAGGTACGGGTTATGTCTGATAGGTAATCGTGTACTTTACAGCCGGTATCTATTAATACCATATCGCCTTTTTTAAGTACTTGGGCGTCTTTAACACCGTGCGGAAAAGACGTTGCAACACCAAATAAAACAATGCAAAAATAGTTACCTGGCGCGCCTACTTTTTGATGTGCTTGCTTAATAAAGGCTTCTACTTCGGTGGTGGTTATTCCCTCATAAAGCATGCTTGCTGTGGCTTGATGTACGGCCAAGGTCATGTCCATCGCGCGCTGCATTAAGCTAAGCTCATGAACTGACTTATGCATACGACAATGCGCCGTTACAGGTTGGGCGTTTATGAGGGTTAAACCCGTTTGCGCTTTATTAATGCCGTCGAATATAAAAAACTGTGCGCTTTCATCAATGCCAATGGTTGCGTTTTCATTAATGTTTAACTTTTTTAATACTTCGACAAAAAGTGCATAAGGATTTTCGTGCTCTTGCCACCCATGAATAGGCCCATCTATTACTTTAAACCCGTTTAGTGAACCAATTTCGAAATAAGGTGCAATGTATTGTACTTCACCAAGGGCGGGTAATATCGCGCCAACCATGCGCTCGCTCGCGTACCATTTCATACCTGTAAAGTAGGTTAGGTTGGTGCCAGCGTTTAAATAAATTGCATCTATGTTGTTTGCAAGCATATAAGCTTGCGCTTTGGCTATGCGCTCTAAATGTTCGTCAGCTGCAATAGGAGTTAGCGTGTGCGTCATATTGCTTAAGCTTGCCAACGCTTGCTCGCTAGATTGTGTACCTATACCTATGGTAGTCATGTTTTTCTCCTTGGATTTTTAACTAGTGTGATTAATACCAAGGTAAAATTCAATGTTATGCGATAAGAGGCTAGTAGTTTATAGCCTCTTAAAAGGTCATATTATTTTTTAGCGTAAGGTAAACGCGTGAGTTTATTACTTGTGTGGTAGCTATCAAGCCCAGTTACTGCCACTGTTTCTATTGCTTGTAAATCTAGGAAACCGTCGCTTTGCAGCGCGGCTTTATCAACAAAAACATCCATAATCTCGCCAATAACGAGCTCGGTCCCATTGATGGCTAAATGTTGGTTTTCTATAAATTTAACCGAGTACTTTAAGCGGCTTTCTTTTACAAAAGGCGCTGCAAAGTCGTTTAAGTATTCAGGTGTTAAGCCTGTAGCATCAAACTCAGACTCTTCTTTATCGTAACGGGCTGAAGTTTGATGAGCTTGTTTATAAATCGACTTATTCACTTGATTAATGGTGTAAGTGCCCGTTTGTAAAATGTTTTCAAATGTATGACGCGGCACACTATGAGGGCGCATAATCATTGCGACTAAAGGTGGGTTAGCCCCAAGGTGAATAACCGAGCTTACAATCGACAAGTTGGTATTGCCGAGTAAGTCTTGCGTGCCAATTAAATTAGCGCTTTTAAAACCCGAAAGAGAATTAATTAAATGTGTACGGGTATGTTTTTCAAGTGCGTCTATACGCGCTTTAGTAAAATGCATTAAAAGTCCTTACCACGGTATTGTAGAGCCTTGCCAATCTAAGTAAGCAGGCTCACCGTTTAGTTTTAAATCAGGGTTATTGTTTGTTAATTCAAATAGTTGCTTGGCTACAAATTCAGGCGTAAATAATTTGCCTTCGGGTACATTTTTTTGAAAGGGCTTTGAAAGTGCTGTATCTGTAGTGCCAGGGTGAAACAGAATGAGTTTGGTATTTTTAGCACGACGAGCAAGCTCTATAGCAGCGGTTTTAAATAGCATGTTAAGCGCCGCTTTAGATGCGCGGTAAGTATACCAACCACCTAATTTATTGTCGTTAATGCTGCCTACGCGCGCACTGAGTGCTGTAATAGTACACTGCGTTTTGTGGGTTAACAGCGGCAATACGCTCTGTAAGCAAAGTAGAGGAGTTAGGGAGTTTGAATTTAGAAGTTGGCTAAAATACTCAGCGTCTAAATCCTCCAGCTTTTTTTCAGGCATATGGGTTTCGTTGTGCAGTGTACCATTGAATATAATAACTTGTTGTATATCGGCATTTTGCTCTTTTAGGTAATTAGTAACGCGCGCTAAACTTTGTTTTGTGTAGTCAGTATGCAGGTGGACAACACTTGAGCCAGACTCAATACTTTTTGAACTAATACAAACGATCTGATGAGTAGGCGTGTTTATTTGTAGATGTTCTATATATGCATTTGCTATGGCACTGCTTGCGCCGAATAAAACAATAGTTTTCATTTATCACCTTTTGCTTTTAGTCCACATTGGCCATTACTGCACTGAGTATTTGGCATTAAAAAGCGACTGATGGGGTGCCGATACTTAGCAAATAATAGGTATCCGCAGTCAGCGAAAAAGCGAATTATTGGCAAGCGAAAAATTTTCAACCAGCTGTGTTTACCCACTATTTTCCATGCTTCGTAAGTTACATCAAGCCCATAAATCATTTCACCTGATTGCTTTTGAGCTTGCAGGTAGTTCATTGCTTTGTCTTTATCAATATACGGGTAGCGCTCACTGAAGTCGCTCGCGTTAAGATCTTCAAGCGTAATTAAGTTTTTGTTATCAGCGTGTTTTAGTTGCTGCATTTCGGTGCTACAAAGAGGGCAGTTACCATCGTAAAAAATGATCATGTGAATGCTTTGTGATTATTTTATATATACTTTTTTACGACAAGACATTGCAAATGGATCTATTAAATATCTCTTCATGATGATATTAATAGTGTCCTACGAAAAAATGGAGACTGATAAATGAGTGAACAATACGCCGCCTTGCGAGGTAATGTAAATTTACTAGGGCAACTACTAGGACAAACAATCAAAGATGCCCAAGGTCAAGCGATTTTAGATAAAGTGGAAGAAATTCGTGCTTTATCAAAATCATCTCGCAGTGGTAACGAAGACGACAGACAAGCGCTAATAGATGTTTTACATGCGCTTAGTGATGAAGAGCTTTTACCGGTTGCCCGTTCATTTAATCATTTTTTAAACCTTGCTAATGTAGCAGAGCAATTTCATACCGTTTCGCGTTTTAATGACGTTGGCCTTGGTCAACAAAACCCTCTCACTCAAACATTAAAAACGTTAGCTACAAAAGCAGAACAAGGCCAGTTAGACAGTAATCATTTGGCCGAAACACTCTCAAAACTCCACATAAACTTAGTATTGACCGCTCACCCAACCGAGGTTACGCGCCGTACTATTATTAACAAACACGTTGAACTAAGTGATTGCTTAGCGTCATTAGAGCGAAAAGATAACTTAGTGCAAGAGCGGGACAATATTTTAAATCGTATTGAACAGCTGATTAGCCAAGCTTGGCATACCGACGATATTCGTCGCTCTCGCCCAACGCCAGTTGATGAAGCCAAATGGGGCTATGCAGTAATAGAAAATAGCCTGTGGCATGCGGTTCCGCGCTTTTTACGTGAATTTTCAGCGAATGTTAAAGACCAGTTGAGCTTAGAGTTGCCAATAGATTACAGCCCAATTGAGTTTACATCGTGGATGGGGGGAGACCGTGATGGTAATCCATTTGTAACATCGCAGGTAACAAAAGAAGTGCTTGATCATGGTCGTTGGATGGCACTTAACTTATACATTCAAGATTTAAAAACGTTGTGCGCTGAATTATCTATGTCAGATGCCAGTGATGAGCTTGTTGAGCTTGCAGGGCAAGAGTTTGAACCATATAGAGCGGTGATCAAAAAGCTTAAAAATCAGGTTGCAGAAACAGTGGCGCACTTAGGTGCTAAAATTAAAAATAAGCGCAGCGATTCACAAGATTTAATTACTAATATTAATCAGCTTAAGCACCCAGTTGAAGTGTGCTATCGCTCGTTATTAAAGTGTAATATGAAAGTAGTTGCGGATGGCTTATTACTTGATTTACTGCACCGTATAAATAGCTTTGGTTTGCGTTTAGCTAAACTTGATGTGCGCCAAGATTCGTCTCGCCACGGCGATGTGTTTTCAGAACTGACTCGTTACTTAGGTTTAGGCGACTACAACCAATGGCAAGAGCAAGACAAACAAGCATTTTTACTTGCAGAGCTTAACTCGCGCAGACCGCTTATTCCAAAACATTGGCAACCAAGCCCAGATGTACAAGAAGTACTTGATACCTTTGATGTAATTGCCAAGCAAGACGAAGCAACATTTGGTTTGTATATTATTTCGATGGCGCGAACAGCGTCAGACATCTTAGCAGTACAACTATTGCTAAAAGAAAGTGGCTGTAGCTTTGATTTGCCAGTAGCACCGTTGTTTGAAACACTCGACGATTTAAACGCAGGCAGTGATGTAATTACCACATTGCTTGATAATGTTTGGTATCGCGGGCACATTAAAAACACTCAAAACGTAATGATTGGTTACTCTGATTCTGCTAAAGATGCCGGCATGATGGCAGCAGGTTGGGCGCAGTACGAAGCAATGGATAAGCTAGTACAGCTTGCTGATGCACGCGGTATTGAGCTTGTTTTATTCCACGGACGTGGTGGTACAGTAGGACGTGGTGGTGCACCCGCTGCACAAGCGCTGCATTCACAACCGCCTGGCTCATTAAAAGGTGGCTTGCGTGTAACCGAGCAAGGCGAGATGATTCGCTTTAAATTTGGTTTACCCGATGTAGCACTGCAAAGCTTAAATATTTACGCAGGCGCAGTTCTGCAAAGTAACTTATTACCGCCACCAGAGCCAAAACCGCAGTGGCGCGAAGTAATGAAGCTAATAAGTGAGGAGTCATGTGAGCATTACCGTAATGTAGTTCGTCATGATGAAAACTTTGTACCTTACTTTAGAATGGCAACGCCTGAGCTTGAGTTGTCTAAGTTACCGCTTGGCTCGCGTCCTGCAAAACGTAATCCTAATGGTGGCGTTGAAAGTCTACGTGCTATTCCATGGATTTTTGCGTGGAGCCAAAACCGTTTAATGCTTCCTGCATGGCTAGGTGCGTTAACAGGCTTAAAAGCTGCGCTTAATAAGTACGGCGCAGAAACCCTAAACGAAATGAGCTTACAGTGGCCGTTCTTTAGATCGCGCCTAGAAATGCTAGAAATGGTATTTAGTAAAGCCGATTGTTGGTTGAGTGAGCATTATGATAATGCGCTGGTGGAAGATATGTACAAACCACTGGGTGTAACACTTCGTAAAGAGCTTCAAGAAGCCATTAGCTTGGTACAATCACTTAGCCCGCAAAAAAGCCTACTAGCCGAACAACCTTGGATTAAGGAGTCGATTAGTTTACGTAACCCGTACACCGATCCACTTAACTTACTACAGGTTGAGCTTTTACGCCGTGCTCGCTCAGAGGAAAAACGCAACGAAGGTGACATTGATAATGCATTAATGATCACGATGACAGGTATTGCAGCAGGTATGCGTAATACCGGCTAACATGTTATTTTGTTAGGTATACCTATTGGTATTAAAAGGTAGCACGCGATGTGCTCCCTTTTTTTGCGTTAAATAGGCTGGTATTTAACACCTTAACCTTTTAAACTACTTAGCCATTGAATAATTAAAAAATGTTATGGCTTCAGCAACTTTTACTGTACAGCAAGATACAGCACTTACAAATTCGCACATCACATTAAACGTAGCGCAAACAGCGTCATTACGTAGTCAATTAAAATCACAACGTGGCATATTAAATTCTAATAATATTAAACAGTTATGCGCACAACTCAATGTGTCTGATGATGCATTATTACAAGGTTTAGTACCTTTGGCTTCTGAGTATGCTGTAGCGCCGATATCAGATTTTCATGTAGGCGCAATTGTTAAAGCACTTGATGAAAACGATGAGGTAAACTTTTACTTTGGTGCAAATGTAGAATTTAATCATCAAGCATTGAGTTTAGTGGTTCATGCAGAGCAATCGGCTATAAATAACGCATGGTTAAACGGCGCCAAAAAAATAGTTAAAATAGCGATTAGCGATGCACCGTGTGGATATTGCCGCCAGTTTATGAACGAACTCGCAGATGCTAAAGAGTTTGATATTTTATTGCCAGAGCAACACTTTAAGTTGGCAGAATTACTGCCGCACTCGTTTGGGCCGACTGATTTAGGTAACGCGTTTAGCTTGTTTAATCCAGAGCCTCACCAGCAAGTATTTGCAAATGCTCAACTAGATGAAAAACTAGCAAGTACAGCATTAAACGCATACGTACCCTATAGTAAAAACTTTAGTGCAGTAAAAATTAGTACATTTGAAAATGGCGATTTTTACGGAAGTTACGCAGAAAACGCAGCGTACAGCCCAAGCTTGTCGCCACTGCAAAGTGCACTTAGCCAATTATTTATCGCAGGGCTTAGCTTTGATGAGCAGACGGTAAAAGGTATTACACTTTTAGAAACCGCAGGCCATGAAAACCAAGCGGGTGTAGCACGTGCTGTACTTGCAAGTTTTAAAAATCTACCGGCAATAGAAGTAATTAGCGCTCAGCTAAAATAACCTCTTAAAAACAATAAAGCACAGCCAGAGCTGTAATGCCGTTCACTTAAGGTGAGCGGCTTTTTTATTTCTAGCGTACCGCTGTGGTCTTGGGTTGACTGAACGAGGAAAACTTCGCTCCCTTCGTGGCTCTAGAATGAGGCTTTCTGCCAT
>NZ_JADYWR010000059.1:0-1215 GCF_015864705.1 Pseudoalteromonas sp. NGC95 | reverse complement strand
CTTGTATGGATAATAAACCCATAAATTAATTAATACTTTAACCAAGTTCGGGTAATGTGAGGCCCAAGCTTTGGCTGCAACCAAAGCCTTTTATACAGTAGTTCGATTGATTGAAGGCTCCTCTATTGAGAGACCGATAACAAGAAAGAACGCTGTATAAACTCCAAGCATTCAACTCGGATAGTCAACGGGGCCTCGAGCCCGAATCGCAAGGCAGAGTCAGCTTATTATGAATACACTTAATAATCAAAATGAAATTAACGTCGGTGTCGATACAGGTAAAACTCAACTCGATATTTACATCCGACCGTTAGATATATATTTCACCGTAGAAAACAATGACGGCGGCATTAAACACGCTATAAAAACACTAAAAAAGCACCCAATAACGCGTGTTACTATTGAAGCAACTGGGCGCCTTGAACACCCCTTTATTATGGCGTGTGCTCAAGCGAATATCCCTTTCGTTGTTGCTAATCCCGTTAATATTAAACGTTTCGCAGGCGCTATTGGCCAAAAAGCAAAAACAGATAAACTTGATGCGCAACTCATCGCTCATTTTGGTGAAGCAATAAAACCTCCACTCTCTTCTTTAAAGCCAGAGCAGATGCGCTTGATGAGTGATTTACTTTCCAGAAGAAGGCAGTTAATGGATATGCAAACGATGGAGAAAAATCGTTCACAGATAATGCCAAAAACAATATCATCACTAATAAAACCTATCCTAACGGCATTAAAAAATCAGATTGAAAAAGTAGACTTGAAACTACAAAAGCTCATCAAAGAATGTGACGAATATAAGGTCAAGAATGACATTATTCAAAGTGTGCCTGGCGTTGGCAATGTTGTCGCGTTTAACTTACTTAGTGACATGCCTGAGCTTGGGTGTGTAAACAATAAAGAGGCTGCATCACTGGTTGGTGTTGCACCATTTAATCGAGAGAGTGGTGCTTATCAGGGTAAACGGATGATACGAGGTGGACGACCAAAAATTAGAACCGCAATGTATATGGCAATGATGTCAGCTATCCAATGTAACCCTAAATTTAAAGCTATTTATCATCGGCTAGTCGCGGCAGGGAAACCTAAAAAAGTGGCTATTATTGCCTGTATAAGAAAGCTTATAGTAATCATAAATTCTATGGTGAGGGATGGTGTCATGTGGGATCCTAAAATGGTTTGAAATTAGGAATTGACACCATAGTCACTTGTTAT
>NZ_JADYWR010000058.1:0-1257 GCF_015864705.1 Pseudoalteromonas sp. NGC95 | reverse complement strand
CCAGACTCCTACGGGAGGCAGCAGTGGGGAATATTGCACAATGGGCGCAAGCCTGATGCAGCCATGCCGCGTGTGTGAAGAAGGCCTTCGGGTTGTAAAGCACTTTCAGTCAGGAGGAAAGGTTAACGGTTAATACCCGTTAGCTGTGACGTTACTGACAGAAGAAGCACCGGCTAACTCCGTGCCAGCAGCCGCGGTAATACGGAGGGTGCGAGCGTTAATCGGAATTACTGGGCGTAAAGCGTACGCAGGCGGTTTGTTAAGCGAGATGTGAAAGCCCCGGGCTCAACCTGGGAACTGCATTTCGAACTGGCAAACTAGAGTGTGATAGAGGGTGGTAGAATTTCAGGTGTAGCGGTGAAATGCGTAGAGATCTGAAGGAATACCGATGGCGAAGGCAGCCACCTGGGTCAACACTGACGCTCATGTACGAAAGCGTGGGGAGCAAACGGGATTAGATACCCCGGTAGTCCACGCCGTAAACGATGTCTACTAGAAGCTCGGAGCCTCGGTTCTGTTTTTCAAAGCTAACGCATTAAGTAGACCGCCTGGGGAGTACGGCCGCAAGGTTAAAACTCAAATGAATTGACGGGGGCCCGCACAAGCGGTGGAGCATGTGGTTTAATTCGATGCAACGCGAAGAACCTTACCTACACTTGACATACAGAGAACTTACCAGAGATGGTTTGGTGCCTTCGGGAACTCTGATACAGGTGCTGCATGGCTGTCGTCAGCTCGTGTTGTGAGATGTTGGGTTAAGTCCCGCAACGAGCGCAACCCCTATCCTTAGTTGCTAGCAGGTAATGCTGAGAACTCTAAGGAGACTGCCGGTGATAAACCGGAGGAAGGTGGGGACGACGTCAAGTCATCATGGCCCTTACGTGTAGGGCTACACACGTGCTACAATGGCGCATACAGAGTGCTGCGAACTCGCGAGAGTAAGCGAATCACTTAAAGTGCGTCGTAGTCCGGATTGGAGTCTGCAACTCGACTCCATGAAGTCGGAATCGCTAGTAATCGCGTATCAGAATGACGCGGTGAATACGTTCCCGGGCCTTGTACACACCGCCCGTCACACCATGGGAGTGGGTTGCTCCAGAAGTAGATAGTCTAACCCTCGGGAGGACGTTTACCACGGAGTGATTCATGACTGGGGTGAAGTCGTAACAAGGTAGCCCTAGGGGAACCTGGGGCTGGATCACCTCCTTATACGATTTAGAACTTATTTGTTCGTAGTGTCCACACAGATGATTGTTA
>NZ_JADYWR010000057.1:0-1261 GCF_015864705.1 Pseudoalteromonas sp. NGC95 | reverse complement strand
TGGTCAATAAAATTTGGCCACAGTTTTAGAATCTTGATATCTAACCTCAGATTCATTTGGCGCTAAACCGGCATTATAATGATGCGGCCTAACGTTGTTGTAATATCCGTTGATATAATCACTAACGCTATATTTAGCATCTATAAAATTTCCATATCCAACCTTTGGCATCCATTCCGTTTTAAAGCTTCTAAAAAATCGCTCCATTGGTGCATTATCCCAACAGTTTCCACGCCTACTCATACTTTGTTTGATTTTATAGCGCCATAAACGTTGACGATATTTTAAACTGGTATAGTGACTACCCTGGTCTGAATGAAACATCAGTCCTGTCGGTTTTCCTCTGCTTTCATACGCGAGTTCAAGCGCTTTTAGCGTTAAATTAGTATCTGGCGACAACGACATGGCCCAGCCAACTACTTTACGTGCAAATAAATCAATAATAACGGCTAAATAAGCCCAGCGATTACCTACCCAAATATACGTCACATCACCGCACCACACGGTATCTGGCTCAACAACATCAAATTGTCTATCAAGCAGGTTTGGAATTTCAAGGTGTTCATTACCGCCGCGTTTATATGAATGTTGAGGTACTTGACAGCTTTCAAGCTTTAATTTAACCATTAGCTTAGCAGCACGATAACGACTCAATTCAAAATCATTGTTCGTTGCTATTGCCGCGATTGTCCGCGCGCCAGCTGAGCCGCCGCTCATTGCCTGTATTGCTCTAACTTCAGCCTCTAGCCTTACTTGTTCTGGTGTCGGCGTTGTATCCCTTATAGCCCAATATTTATAGCTGCTACGATGCACATTGAATACGTTACACAGCACGCTAATTGGGTAACGCTCTCGTTGATTTAGTTTCTAAATTAACGAGAATTGTTCAGGGAGTCGGACATCAAGAGAGCGGTAGCCTTTTTTAATATATCCTTTTCTAATTCGATGCGTTGGATTTGCTTTTTAAGTTCGCGGATTTCAATTTGTTCGGGCGTCATTGGCGAAGCCGATGGTGGCTGGCCATTACGCTCTTGCTTTAATTGAGTAACCCACTTACTAACGGTTGATTTACCCACACCCATCGCTTTGGCTGCTTCTTCTTGAGTATAACTTTGGTCAACTACAAGCTGAGCTGTTTCTAATTTGATTGCTGCAGAATACGTTGCACGTTTTAATTTCGTCATTTTTTCACCCAAATTTGTATGCTTATCAGCATAACATTTCTTTCTTAATGGGTGGCCAAAATCACTGTACCACTACA
>NZ_JADYWR010000056.1:0-1266 GCF_015864705.1 Pseudoalteromonas sp. NGC95 | reverse complement strand
TGTAGTGGTCAATAAAATTTGGCCACAGTTTTAGAGTCTTTGTATCTAATCTCAGATTCATTTGGCGCTAAACCAGCATTATAATGATGCGGTCTAACGTTGTTGTAATATCCGTTGATATAATCACTCACACTATATTTAGCGTCTATAAAATTCCCATATCCAACCTTTGGCATCCATTCTGTTTTAAAGCTTCTAAAAAATCGCTCCATTGGCGCATTATCCCAACAATTTCCGCGTCGACTCATGCTTTGTGTAATTTTATAGCGCCATAAACGTTGGCGGTACTTCAAGCTCGTATAATGGCTTCCTTGGTCTGAGTGAAACATCAACCCACTTGGTCTGCCTCTGCTTTCGTAAGCTAACTCAAGCGCTTTTAGCGTTAAGTTAGAATCTGGCGACAATGACATTGCCCAACCCACAACTTTACGCGCAAATAAATCAATAACGACCGCTAAATAAGCCCAGCGATTGCCTGTCCAAATATATGTAACATCACCGCACCACACGGTATCTGGCTCAACAACATCGAACTGCCTATTAAGCAGGTTTGGGATTTCAAGATGTTCATTACCGCCACGTTTATATGAATGTTGAGGTACTTGGCAGCTTTCTAGCTTTAATTTAATCATTAACTTAGCAGCACGATAACGGCTTAATTCAAAATCGTTATTCGTTGCGATTGCCGCGATTGTCCTCGCACCTGCTGAGCCCCCACTCATTGTATGTATGGCTTTAACTTCAGCCTCTAACCTTACTTGCTCTGGTGTCGGTGTCGTATCCCGTATAGCCCAGTATTTATAGCTGCTACGATGCACATTAAATACACTACATAGCACACTAATTGGGTAACGCTCTCGTTGATTTAATTTCTCAATTAACGAGAATTGTTCAGGGAGTCGGACATCAAGAGAGCGGTAGCCTTTTTTAATATATCCTTTTCTAATTCAATGCGTTGGATTTGCTTTTTAAGTTCACGGATTTCAATTTGTTCGGGTGTCATTGGTGAAGCCAATGGTGACTGGCCATTACGTTCTTGCTTTAATTGAGCAACCCATTTACTTACGGTTGATTTACCAACACCCATCGCTTTGGCTGCTTCTTCTTGTGTATAACCTTGGTCAACTACAAGTTGAGCCGTTTCTAATTTGATTGCAGCGGAGTACGTTGCACGGTTTAATTTTGTCATTTTTTTCACCCAAATTTGTATGCAAATAGCATAACATTTCTTTCTTAATGGGTGACCAAAATTACTCTACCACTACA
>NZ_JADYWR010000054.1:0-1688 GCF_015864705.1 Pseudoalteromonas sp. NGC95 | reverse complement strand
GGCCTGAAGCTAGACCAATAAAAGTGGCGTTAGGATGTTTTATTATCAGCTCATCGATTGAAATATCTAGCTCAATATATTCTGCGGCAGGAGATTCAAAGCCGGTAATACCTGCTTCTATGAAAATTGGAATAATGTACATACGCACCTCTATACTGTTTATATGTACAGTATAGTTTGAGAGCTAAAACATACCAATACTTTTTTAATTTTAAGTTAGGGGGGCAAATTAAATTTGAAGATGAACCTTTATGTTAGGTAATAAATTCCTATCATTTTGTATACCACCCCACGATTATCAAGGGTCCAAGTCTGTATTCATAAAGAAGCCAGTTTATTTAAATTTATCTCTTGCCACTCTATATATTGAACTCCTCTACAGTTACAGGCATATTCATAGGAATAACTAATTATCAGGTAACACTATGAAATTATTAATAACCTTACTACTAACAATACTAGGCAGTTCAGAAGTCTTAGCTGAAAATCAAGAAATCGAATCATTTAGTAAAGCGAAAAAGATTTTAGAAAAGCAAGTTTATAACAATCACCGAAGTACGCTTTACTGTGGTGCTGAATTTGATTCTCAGAAAAAAGTAACAGCACCAAAAGGCTTTACCACGACTAAGTATCTTAAGCGTGCCAAAAAAGTTGAGTGGGAGCATATTGTGCCTGCGGAGAATTTTGGCCGTACTTTCAGTGAATGGAGAGATGGACATAGCCAATGTGTTAGTAGTAAAGGGAAGTCATTTAAAGGTCGAAGATGTGCGGAGAAAGTTAATACTGAGTATCGCCTTATGCAGGCTGACATGTTTAACCTTTATCCTGCTATAGGTGCTGTTAATGCGTTAAGAAGTAATTATAATTTCACTGTACTGCCTTCAGCACAAAGTGATTTCGGTAGTTGTGCGATGAAGATAGATAACAGAAAAGCAGAACCGCCTGAATCAGCTAGAGGAGAGATTGCACGTACTTACCTTTATATGGAGAGCGCTTATAAACGTTATAATATGAGCTCATCACAGCGACAGCTAATGAATGCGTGGGATAAAATGTACCCTGTAGATGACTGGGAATGTACTAGAGCAAAAAAAATATCTAGCTTACAGAAAAGCGAGAACAATGTAGTTAAAAGTCGGTGTGAAGCAAGTGGGCTTCTATGAGTGCTTTCATAGCTAAGTATTTACAATCTGCAAAGTGATGTTTGTAGTGGGCAATTGAAAGGTTGTAACTCGTAATGGGGCAAAGGCAGTATAAGAACACTGCCTGTGTTAAATCAACAATCGGTTTCTCTCGATATCTTAATGGCGTCTTCAATCTCTATTCCCAAATATCTGATGGTGTTATAAATTTTTGTATGACCAAGTAGTAACTGAATGGCCCGTATATTTTTCGTTCGAGCATAAACCAAAGTTGCTTTGGTTCTTTGGGGTTTTAATAAAGTACTTTGCTAAATTACGGACAATTGCCAAGCCTGCCGAACTATAACGGTAAGAACTGGGTTCTAAATCTGACTTTTAGATTACCTTTGTAGAGTGGCCCAACTAGCAGTGTATGGAAAGCTGACCACCTTTTATAGAATAAACCCGTTCGCAGTGTGTGGGAAACTGATCACCTTTCCACTAAGTTACTGATACTCCTGTCTACCTGCCTAGCGATAACGACTAAAACTGGGCTCTTAATCTGAC
>NZ_JADYWR010000053.1:0-1951 GCF_015864705.1 Pseudoalteromonas sp. NGC95 | reverse complement strand
TGCTTCAAAGTCTCCCACCTATCCTACACATGTAGGTTCAATGTTCAGTGCCAAGCTGTAGTAAAGGTTCACGGGGTCTTTCCGTCTAGCCGCGGGTACACAGCATCTTCACTGCGATTTCAATTTCACTGAGTCTCGGGTGGAGACAGCGTGGCCATGGTTACACCATTCGTGCAGGTCGGAACTTACCCGACAAGGAATTTCGCTACCTTAGGACCGTTATAGTTACGGCCGCCGTTTACCGGGGCTTCGATCAAGAGCTTCTCCCTAAGGATAACCCCATCAATTAACCTTCCGGCACCGGGCAGGTGTCACACCGTATACGTCATCTTGCGATTTTGCACAGTGCTGTGTTTTTAATAAACAGTCCCAGCCACCTGGTCACTGCGGCTCCCGTCCGCTTAGAGAGCAAGTCTCATCACAGATAGGAGCGTACCTTCTCCCGAAGTTACGGTACGATTTTGCCTAGTTCCTTCACCCGAGTTCTCTCAAGCGCCTTAGTATTCTCTACCTGACCACCTGTGTCGGTTTGGGGTACGATTCCATATAATCTGAAGCTTAGAGGCTTTTCCTGGAAGTATGGCATCAGCAACTTCATCACCGTAGTGACTCGTCTCGTGTCTCAGGTTTAGTGTTTGTCCGGATTTACCTAAACAAACGCCCTACTCACTTTCACATAGACTACCAACGCTATGCTTGCTTAGCCTGCTCCGTCCCCCCATCGCAATTATATCGAGTACAGAAATATTAATCTGTTTCCCATCGACTACGCCTTTCGGCCTCGCCTTAGGGGTCGACTTACCCTACCCTGATTAACATGGGATAGGAACCCTTGGTCTTCCGGCGTGGGAGTTTTTCACTCCCATTATCGTTACTCATGTCAGCATTCGCACTTCTGATACCTCCAGCATACCTCCCGGTACACCTTCAACGGCTTACAGAACGCTCCCCTACCACTCAGAATAAATTCNTTCCGGCGTGGGAGTTTTTCACTCCCATTATCGTTACTCATGTCAGCATTCGCACTTCTGATACCTCCAGCATACCTCCCGGTACACCTTCAACGGCTTACAGAACGCTCCCCTACCACTCATCCTAAGATGAATCCGCAGCTTCGGTGCATAGTTTAGCCCCGTTACATCTTCCGCGCAGACCGACTCGACCAGTGAGCTATTACGCTTTCTTTAAAGGATGGCTGCTTCTAAGCCAACCTCCTGGCTGTCTGGGCCTTTCCACATCGTTTCCCACTTAACTATGACTTTGGGACCTTAGCTGGCGGTCTGGGTTGTTTCCCTCTTCACGACGGACGTTAGCACCCGCCGTGTGTCTCCCGGATATTACTTTACGGTATTCGGAGTTTGCAAAGGGTTGGTAAGTCGGGATGACCCCCTAGCCTTAACAGTGCTCTACCCCCGTAAGTATTCGTCCGAGGCTCTACCTAAATAGATTTCGGGGAGAACCAGCTATCTCCCGGTTTGATTAGCCTTTCACTCCTAGCCACAGGTCATCCCCTAACTTTTCAACGTTAGTGGGTTCGGTCCTCCAGTTGATGTTACTCAACCTTCAACCTGCCCATGGCTAGATCACCGGGTTTCGGGTCTATACCTTGCAACTATTCGCCCAGTTAAGACTCGGTTTCCCTACGGCTACCCTATTCGGTTAACCTCGCTACAAAATATAAGTCGCTGACCCATTATACAAAAGGTACGCAGTCACCCAACAAGTGGGCTCCTACTGCTTGTACGTACACGGTTTCAGGTTCTATTTCACTCCCCTCACAGGGGTTCTTTTCGCCTTTCCCTCACGGTACTGGTTCACTATCGGTCAGTTGGGAGTATTTAGCCTTAGATGATGGTCCACCTATATTCAGTCAAAGTTTCACGTGCTCCGACCTACTCGATTTCACTTAAAATGTCTTTTCATGTACGGGACTATCACCCTGTATCGTGGC
>NZ_JADYWR010000052.1:0-2199 GCF_015864705.1 Pseudoalteromonas sp. NGC95 | reverse complement strand
GCGTGAGCGATGCAGCAGGCAATGACACCACCGCTACTGGCGCTGGTGAAATAGACACCACCGCACCGACACTTGTACTTACCAGTCCAGGCTCAAGTAGCGACATCACCCCGACACTCAGTGGAACAAGCGATGCGGTTGAAGGCACCGTTATTAACTTCACCGTGATGGACGATCAAGGCAATACACAAACGTTCACCACCACGGTTGATGCAGACGGCAACTTTTCAGTCGAAGTGCCTAATGCGATAGCCGAAGGGCCGTACAGTATTAACGCCAACATCAGCGATGTGGCAGGTAACAGCACCAATATTACCGGCAACGGCACCATTGATACCACAGCACCAAGTGTGAGTGTAGATGCGCCAGTATTAACAAACGACAGCACGCCCACAGTGACAGGCACCAGTGATGCACCTAATAGCACTATCACAGTTACGTTTACAGATGCAGCGAATGCAGTGCAAACTATTGATGTACAAACCGATGCCAATGGTAACTGGAGTGCAACACCAACAGGCACATTAGCTGAAGGGAACTACAGCGTCAGCGCCAGCATCACTGATGCTGCAGGCAACACAGGCACCGGCACGGACAGTGGCGAAGTAGACGTAACCCCGCCAGCACTTGCCTTTACACCAACGTTTGAACTTGGTTTATTAATTACCCTAAGCGGTACGTCTGACTTGCCCATTGGCAGTGAAATTACTATTACCGAGCAACTTGTTAACGGTGGGATTGGTGCAACATATACCACTACAACGGATGCGGATGGCAACTGGTCATTAGTCGGGTTGGGTGTATCTTTACTTGATGTTGGCTCAGTGATCGCAACAGCGACCGATGCCGCAGGTAATACCCGTACAATTAGCTCAGATGACTTTGATAATACACCGCCGACACTCACTGTTGATGTTGCAGCACAAAGCGATAGCAATACACCGGTTATTAGCGGCACAAGCGATGCGGGTGAAGGCGCGCAAGTCACTATTGTAGTGACCGACAGCGCAGGCAACCCGCAAACTATCACCGCCCTTGTGGATGCAAACGGTGATTGGAGCGCCACACCAGCGACACCATTAAGTGAAGGTCAAAGCACCATTGAAGTAAGTGTACGCGACAGTGTTGGCAACGAAACTACAGTGAGTGACACCACCACTATCGACACGCAAGCGCCACTACTCACCATTCAAAACGTAGGCGATGTCAGCGACTTAACACCAGAGCTTCAGGGCACCAGTAATGAAATTGGTGGCACTGTTACACTCACCATTACCGATAGCGAAGGCATCAATCAAACCCTTAGCACTGTTGTAGGCAGCGATGGTCACTGGGCAATCGAAGTATCGACAGCCCTTGCACAAGGTGACTTTAGCATTATTGCCAGCATTACCGATGCGGCAGGCAACGAGAGCACCGCAAACAGCAGTGGTAATGTAGATACCATCACACCAATCGTCACTGTTGACGCATTGGGCCTAGGTAACGACAGCACCCCAGTTGTTAGTGGTACCTCAACAGAGCCTGAAGGCACGGTTATCAACATTATTATTACCGACAGTAACGGTGATGAACACCCAATCACCGCCACCGTCGGTGCAAACGGTGACTGGCAAGCAAGCAGCCCTGAATTACCGGATGGCAGCTACACCGTGCAAGCCAGTATCACCGATGATGCAGGCAACACCGGCGGCGCCACACAAACAGGCAACTTAGATACCTTAGCGCCGACACTGACGTTAGACACCGTCGGTGCCACGAATAACAGCACACCAACAATTAGCGGGACATCAAACGCGCCAGTAGGCACGGTTATAACGATTAACGTCACGGATGCAAATAATACAGAAACGTTCACTGCAACAGTGCAAGCCGATGGCAGCTGGTCAGCGGATGTACCGAACGCGCTAACTGATGGTCCACTCACTATCGAAGCAAGCGTCAGCGACAGCGCAGGCAACACCACTACATTAAGTGAAAACGCAACACTCAACACCACGGCGCCAAGCATCAGTATTAATGCACTGGTTGACACCAATGACACCACGCCAGAAATTCGCGGGACAAGTGATGCGGCAGATGGCACCACCATTAGTTTAACGTTTGAAGACAGTGCAGGGAATATTACGACTGTTGATACGACCGTAACGGGTGGTGTATGGAGCGTCGATGCACCAACTGATTTAGCCGAAGGCGAAT
>NZ_JADYWR010000051.1:0-2249 GCF_015864705.1 Pseudoalteromonas sp. NGC95 | reverse complement strand
CGAGAGCATTAGAAAGTTGCATAAAAAAATCCGAATTCTACAAAAGAATTCGGATTCTTACATACCTAGAAGATCGTTCAAGTTCTATTAACTAATTCTTAAATGATCGGCATTAGAGCCGTAGCTCGCTGTTTATTGTTTATTTCCAGGCCTCGGGATCGACCTCTTTAGCAAGTTTAGGATGCTTACTTTTGTCAAAGGTGGGTATTAAGCCCTTTTTGCGTTGTTCGTTGTAATCTTTAGAGAGCCATACAACAACACCTGAAAGCATAAATAGCGCTATAACGTTTACAATGGCCATTAAACCCATTGATATATCTGCCAGCGTCCAAATTAAACCAAGCTCACCAACTGCACCAAACATCACCATACCTAAAACAACAAGTCTAAAGATAAACATACCTTTATTAGAGTTGTGCTCTAAAAACATTAAATTTGTTTCAGCGTAAGAGTAATTAGCCACAATAGAAGTAAAAGCAAAAAACAATATAGCAATGGCAATAAAGTAAGTACCCCAGTCGCCGACATGTTCTTGTAATGCTGCTTGTGTAAGTTCAATCCCCATAACACCAGATTCAGGTACTAATTGCTGCGATAGTAAAATAAGAGAAGCAGTCGCTGTACAAATAACAATAGTATCAATAAATACACCTAGCATTTGCACATAACCTTGTGATGCTGGATGAGGAGGGTAAGGTGTCGCAGTGGCTGCGGCATTAGCTGCACTACCCATACCAGCTTCGTTTGAGAATAAGCCACGCTTTATACCTTGGATCATAGCTTGTGTAACACCATAACCAATTGCACCTGCACCAGCTTGTTCAATACCAAAAGCACTTTTTATTATAAGTACAATTACATCAGGTAATGCAGTAAAGTTAATAGCGCATACATAAAGAGCCACTAACAAGTAAGCTAATGCCATAAATGGGACAACCATTTCAGCAAAACGAGAAATTGTTTTCAAACCACCAAAAATAATAATACCAGAGCCAATAACCAAGCAAATGCCTACTATATACTTAGGTACATCAAACGCTACTTCAAATGCTGCAGCAATAGAGTTTGACTGTACGGCGTTAAATACCAAACCAAAGGCTAAAATTAAGCATAACGAGAATAAAGTCCCCATCCAGCGTTTACCTAAACCGTTTTGCATATAATAAGCAGGGCCACCTCTAAAATTGCCTTCAGCATCTTTTGTTTTATAAGCCTGAGCTAAAGTACTTTCAGCAAAGCTTGTAGCCATACCTATTAATGCAATAAGCCACATCCAAAAAATAGCACCTGGCCCACCTAGGTATAAGGCAACAGCAACACCAGCCATATTACCTGTACCAACGCGTGCAGCTAACGAAGTACAAAAAGCCTGAAAGGATGAAATTTCGTTATCGGCACATTTACGAGAGCCAAACATAACTTTGAACATATGTGGAAATTGCACAAACTGAATAAAGCCTAGTCGAAAAGTAAAAAAGAGGCCTGCTGCTATTAATAAGTAGACGAGAACTTGGCCCCATAGAAGGGCACTTATACTGTTTATTATGTCTGTCATGGATACTGCCTAAATACATGAGTTAAAAAAAGTGACCGCAACTTATCACATCAGGATAAAAGTGTTTAGTTTTAAAGTTCAAAAACAGAGTTATCAACAGGGTTTTGTGGGTAACTTGTGTTTATCATGTGTGCTTGCTTGGGGCTTAATTTTAATTACTATTTTATGCAAATAACGCTTGCGTAAAATCCGCCGCTCCCTATAATGCGACCCCACTGAGACAGGAAACGCCAACGCATAGCGAGGCACGAACTACTCAGAGAGTTAAGTAAAACTTCGGTTTTAAATCTTCCAAAAGAAAGTTTAAAACTAAGTGTTGACTCGAAAAATAAAGGGTGTATTATTCGCATCCCTTGAGACGCTAAAGCGACTCAAAACGTTCTTTAACAATATAAAGCAATCATCTGTGTGGGCACTCGTACAGATTGAGTTCTAACAGCCAAACTACTTACTCTTTATGGGTAATTAGCGAGGCAAACAAATTAGAGTCTCAATTGAAAACTGAGTGACCAACAGAATAGTTATTTCGGTAATTATTCGGCACAGTCAATTCAATATCGAAAGATATTAAACTAAATTCAGAATTCATTGAGCTGTCGAAAGACATAAAACTTTTTAATTGAAGAGTTTGATCATGGCTCAGATTGAACGCTGGCGGCAGGCCTAACACATGCAAGTCGAGCGGTAACAGAGA
>NZ_JADYWR010000050.1:0-2859 GCF_015864705.1 Pseudoalteromonas sp. NGC95 | reverse complement strand
TTAGCAGCTTCTTTAGCAAACGCTTCGAGTTCTTCTTTATTCATGTTCATCGCCTAATCCTTAAACTCTTGATAGAGTAAATTATGATAGGCAGTTACACAAAATTAGTTACACCCTCAAATAACTCAGTGCAATTGATGCTTTTTCTAACTAAGCGGCTTACTTTTAATTTAGTGAAATTATGGTGAGCTCTTTAGGTATAGTGATCCCTGCAGGAAGGTAAGCTACTGAGTCCTCAACGGTTAGTAAGTATTCTATAACCTCTTCTGTAGACTCAAATTCAACAGGTGGTTTGCTGCGCCCAGTGAATCGCATTTGGGCCCAATATGCTTGTATTCTAGATTCAGTAAGACCTACCATCCTAGTATTAAAATTTATTCTAAGCGGATTGCCGACAAATAGGTTAACAGCTTTAAATTGTCTGCTCATAGCTCCACCCATATAAATATGGCGAATTTGTTGCTTACTAAAAGATAAGTTTTGGTCTGTGGTATTTACTACAATAATGACGTTCGAGGACTTTGTATTTTCTGCATAAACTGAAATGCTAATACCAAATAGGCTACTAGCGACTACAAAGAGCATCATTGTTTTTTTAATGTTATTAATAGGTTTAAAAAATATCATTAAAACACCCAATCCAAACCAATAAGATAAAGATTAGTTTTTTTATCAAAATCAGAGTCATCAGGAGTAACAAAAAACGAGTCTTTTACATCGTCGCCTTCTAGCGTTGAAAATTCAGCTTTTAAGGCAAGATTTGGCAACACATCCCAGCGTACACCAACTGTCCAACTCTTAATTGAATCAGGCGTAGATTCATCAAAAATACGATTGTACCCATATGCAAGTTGATCTAAGTCGCTATTAATACCTAACGGAATTTCATTCTCAGCAGAACGAGTTTCAACGTCGCTATCTGCAAATGTTAAGTGATAAGTAAAAGGGGCATAATTAACACCGGCAGTTAAATAATAGCTTTGAATTATAGGCACTATTCCTAGGTCAGTTTTTATGCGGATCCACTCACCTCTAAAAAAATAATCTAAATTATCGTAAATCACACCAAATTGGTCTGCATGTGCTCGACCTTTTGTTTTTACCGAGCTAGCGCTTTTTGTAAAGTTAAGACTATCGAGTACGTTTTCTAGCTGTCTTATCTCATCAATATCAAGCTTGATATTCCCATTATAACGAGAAACCCTAAACTCTAAGTTTTCAATATTAATCTTACCAATAAATCCTAAAAGGTTATCAACTTCAAAGCCCGTTCTTAAGGCGCCAATACCTATATCACCCGACTCTTCACCATAGTAACCTTCAAAGCTCACATCAAAATTTTCTGCACCAAATTTATAAACAGCATCTATGCCATTAAACGTTTTAAATAAATAAGTATCATAAACTTGTTGAGGTGGATTGATCCATGGGTACGCAAAACCAACATCCGAAAAGTCACTCATGGTAAAAAAAGGTGTGCGTAATTTTCCGAGTTTTATTTGAATATTATCCGTCGGTCTATATGTTAAATATAACCACTCTAACCCTGAGTTATCGGAAGCTGTTGTGTTATTGCTTCTTAACAAAACTTGAGCTGTTGCAGACCACTTATCATCAAACTGATACTCGCCTTGGAATCCAATTAAACTAGATGGAGAAAATTTAAGACTGTCTTCATATCCCTTATATTCGACATTTTTTTCGTCTAAGTAGCCACCAATAACTCGAGCATAACCAGAAAATTCAAACTCATTAGAAAAAACAGAAAAATGAGTAAGCATAGTGGTAAAAAGTAAGCACCAAGATATTTTATATCGCATCAGAGAAAATTAAATCCTTTGTTGAATTATGCAAAATACAGTGAAGATTAATTATGCTAACGATGAAATAATTCATCTGTTCGGATAATCAATTATGTAATTATTTTAAGTAGCGCATTTTACCGCTATCTAAGTTTAGTTAGCAAAGTCATAACTAGGATTAATCATTATAGTCAATGAATTACATGTTGGAACAATATATGTACTCTATAAAAACATTAAGCATCTAGGTAATACTATTTACATGGAAAAGCACCTCACCCCCCTTGAATATTACTGAGATAGAGCTTAATTATACTTATATAGATGCTTATCAACTAAGTAGGGGATCAAACTGATTCTTAATTTATGTCGTTCACTAGGATTGAGTGTTTGATAAGGCGTAACTGATTTAATTATAATCCGATATATGAAAAATCCTCCCAAACTTCACTTTTTTGCAGACGTAAAAAAGCCCGAATCGTTAAATTTGGGCTTTCTACAATGTGAAGCTTGTGTAATGTCATAGTGCCCACAGCAGTGGAGAGTCACAGTGAAAATGCTATTGTATTCGCCGACTGAGATATTAAGGGGTTTTGTTGTGATTTCAACGTCGGGAGTCGCTATGCTCGGCCGACCTACGTGCTAGGTGTTGATGTGAGTGTGTGTTAATTGTGCGCATTTCACTTTTCTTCAGACGTAAAAAAGCCCGAATCGTTAGATTCGGGCTTTCTACAATTTGAAGCCTGGTAATGTCCTACTTTCACATAGCAAATGCTACACTATCATCGGCGCTGTTTCGTTTCACTACTGAGTTCGGCATGGAATCAGGTGGGTCCAAAACGCTATTGTCACCAAGCAAATTTGGGCGTTAATCCGTATCGCTACGCACTAACTGAATTTGGAAAATATCTGATAATATTTTTTAAGTCTTTCTTCAAGTAATATCTACTTTAGTTATATTAACTTCTGTCTAAACTGTCGCATAAAACGCGTTTGGCGTTGTATGGTTAAGCCTCACGGGTAATTAGTACAAGTTAGCTTAATGGCTCACACCACT